>DCMG01000149.1:402-12703 GCA_002321335.1 Bacteroidales bacterium UBA1628
CATGCTGAGATATTCAGGGGAAAAATGGATCGCTGAGGCAATGTACAACCAACCTTTCAGATCCATCAGTGACCTTGGAATCGACAAAGGCGAGAACTATGGCTACTTTGAGTTCGCGCGCAGGATCGGGAAGAACCTCCGCATCGGAGCCGGAATGCGATACCCGTTCTACGACTGGAAAGTCAGCGAGGAAACCGCATTAGGCTCTCCGCTGACTATGAAAAACACAAGCAGGATGACCAGTCAGAAAAACACGATCATCCTTACTTGTGTCTATAATTTCTCCTACGGAAAGAAAGCCTGTACTGTCAACAAGAAGGTCAACAACTCCGACAGCGACTCCGGGCTATTCTAAGCCTACTCCAGTTCCGTCACGAAACGGTGCTTGCCGGGGGCGAGGGTCTTGGTCTCGCGGGAACTGTCGGGACCCGGGATGAGGGCGGTGGCGGTGGTGCCGGCTGGAATCTCGATGGTCCACTCAAACTTGGAGCCGTTGCGTTTCCAGTTGCTGACGATCTTGCCGTAAGGAGAATCGTACGAGCAGTTCACCCAGTCAAGGCCTTCGATCGGGTACGGCTTGAGTTCTATTGACTTGTAGCCAGGCTCAGCGGGACGGATGCCGCCAAGATATTCATAGTACCAGGTCACAAGGTCGCCAAGGAGCATCACGTGGTTGCCGGAGTTCATTGCTGGATCAGCGGTGTTGCCGTTCCAGAGTTCCCAGATCGTGGTGGCGCCGTTCTTCGCCATGTAACCCCAGCTTGGATAGGTCACGTTGGTGGCGATCTTCAAGGCCAGATCCGGTCTGCCGAACTCTGTTAGGGTGCGCATCAGAACCATCATCCCGACGACTCCGCAGCTGACGTGGCCGTCACAGTCAACCTCTGTCTTGCGCACGATGTGGTCGAACACATCCCCTTCACGACCCGCCGGGACCATGCCGAAATAGAGCGGAAGAAGGTTGGCGGTCACGGTGTTGTTGCCGTAGAAGCCTTCCTTCGCATCGAAATACTTGGCGTTGAACGCCTCACGGGCCGCGGCGGCATATTCATTGAATATTTTGACGTCCTCAGGATGCCCGGCTATCGGAGCGAACTCAACCATCTTGTGAAGGAGAAAGTAATAGAACGGAGTGGCGATGAGCGGAGATGCCGTCTTTCTCGCAGGATCCTTTGAATGAATCAGATCCAGTGACTCCGGAGGCATGCACCAGTCACCGTAGGTGTCCTTGATCATCACACCGTTTTTCAGGTACTTAGACCTCATATATTCAAGCCACTTCTTCATAGCGCCATAGTGATCCTTGATGGACTGATCGTCCCCGAAACGGCGATAGACCATGTCCGCGCCCGTGAAGAACGCACCAGGCCAGGTGAAATTGTCCTGATAGAGAGTCCAGTAGCGAGGGCAGACATCGGAGATGCGGCCTAGGTTATCTTGCCCGTCATGGATGTCAGTCAGCCACTTGGAATACAGGGCGTGGTTGTTGAATATGTAGGATTCGCCGTAGCATCCCATCGTTCGGTCGCCGAGCCATCCAAGCCTCTCGTCCCTCTGCGGACAGTCGGTCGGCATCCCGCGATAGTTGCCCCTGATTCCCCAGAAAGCGTTGTGGTAGATCTGGTTGATGACAGCGTTGGAAGTCTCGAAATGACCGGTCACGGCCATCTTGTCGTACATCACCTGTCCCTCGAAATCGCCGAGCTTTGGCTCTTTCTTCAAGCCTTTGATCTCAACGAAACGGAAACCGTGATAGACATACTCAGGATGCCAGACAATCGGCTTGCCGTCTTTGGCAATGTAGGTGTCCAAGACCTTGGCGGAACGCAGGTTGGCAAGGTAAAGGGTGCCGTCCGGGTTCAGAATCTCAGCGAATTTCATCGTGAGCGTGTCACCTCTTTGGAGACCTTTGGCCTTGATCTGAAGACGACCGACCATGTTCTGTCCCATGTCCAGGATGTAGCCATGATCGGTTTTCGTGATGGAGACCGGCTTGACGATGTCCTGCACAGCGATGTTTGGGTTCGGCTGAAGGACGAGTTTCCCTCCCGGAGCGCTCATCAAAGAGGCTTCAGACCAAGCGGAATCGTCATAGCCGACCTTGGTCCAACCGGTCAGTTCCTTGCGGGCATCGTAGGTTTCTCCGTCGAACTCGTTGTTGGCGCGGATCGGACCCTCGCAGGTTATCTTCCAGCTCTCGTCACTGACCACGGTCTCTGTACGGCCATCAGTGTACACAATGTCCAACTGGCACCAAAGCCTCGGAACTCCGAAACCCTTCATTCCTGGCTCCCTCATCGTGGTGTAACGTCCGCATCCAAGGCTCACGGCAAGGGCATTCTGTCCTTTCTTAAGAGCCTTCGTGACATCGAACTCATTGAAATAGACCCTTGTCCTGTACTCGGAGACAGTCGGGGCAAGCTCCTGGTCACGGGTGATATATTCCCCGTTGATCCATGCGTCATAGACTCCAAGGCCGCTGATGCGCAGCGTTGCCTCCTTCACCTTGCCGTCAAGAGTCACCTCCTTTCGAAGGTAGCGTGCAGGCAGGACAGTGTTGCCCTTTAGGACATCTCCCTTGTACTCACAGCCGATCCACTTGCCGTCATATTCAGCGGCGAAGACAGACAGTGCGGCGGCAAGAGCCGCGAAGGCGGTTAAAATTCTTTTGATCATTTTTGAATATTTTAGTGTTATTTCTTGAATATCAAGTCAATGTCCCGCTCGATGGCAGGGCCTGCAATGTTCTCCGGCACAAAAGACCAATGACCGATGACAGCGGGATCTCCGATCACGGCAGGGTCGATCACGTGATTCTTTTTGAGATATTCATAAAGAATCTCGCGGATCTCAGGGTAATATTCAACCGTCCTTTCCGAGATTCTGTCCGTGTCGATTCCGATTTCCCTCAAGAGCCCGCCGCCACCGCTGGCGCGGTAGGAAGTCATCGCTACGTTGTAAGTCTTTCCAAGGTCGAAAGGAGTGTCGTCAGCCATTGTGGAAATCACGATTCTAGAGCCGAAAGGTTTGGTGACATCAACCGTGTAGTCGATTCCGGCGGCCGAGTCGAAATTGTAGGCCCTTTCGATGAACGACCAGCCCTTCTGGCCCGCGCGCGGATCATCCTTCTGGACGATGTTCAGCACATGATCGGTAGGCTTGGTGGCCGTGACGATCCAACGGTTGTAGGAAGCCTCAAGGTAATCCTTGAGTTCCCGACCGGTCATTGTGATGACATAGAGTTGGTTCTCAAACGGATAGATAGTGAACAGATCCTTATAGATCAACGTACCTGCCTTCACGAATCCGTCGTAGGTCAGCGGAGCCGCGATCGAGATCTGGGCGGGAGCGCAGCCGAGGCAAAGCGTGTGGACAAGGTTGACATAATCACACATGCCTTTGTAGGCATCACGTGTGCGCATGTCCACCTTCAACTCACCGACTTCCTGTGTCGTGAAGACCTGGACGGCCTGATAGTCCTCGTGGAACTTGGCCTCCATCTCAGTGTCAATCCTGTGAGCGTCAACCGGAATCAGTTCCGTGGAATGCTCCCGCTTCACCACCTTGCCGTCATCCACGGTCATGCGCAGGGTTCCGTGCCCGACAAAGCGGCAATGACTACCCGAATTGATCAGCCCGATGCTGTCACACGAGGTCACGAACGGCCTGTGGTCGTGCGAGCAGACCACGAAATCCACTCCTCTCAGACTTTTGTACAGGTCCATGCCCTGACCTTCGAGCATCGACCCGTCCCCAGGCCCTGTTCCTGAATGCACGGACACAATCACGACATCCGGCTTCTCCTTAGCCCTGACCTTGTCCACATCCTCCTGAACCAGAGGCACAAGGCTCTCGAATGTCATTCCGCTCCAGAGTTTCTCCGACAGCCAGTTCTTCATGTTGGCGTTGGTGAAGCCCAGCACAGCGACTTTCAGGCCGCCTTTCTTGTAAATCTTGTACAAAGGGAAATACGGCTTTCCGTTGTCGGTGCGGATGGCGTTTCCTGCCAGAAAAGGAATCCCGTAGGACTCAAGATCACGGGCGATGCGGTCATAGACCTTATGGCCCGTCTCGATGTCGTGGTTGCCGACGGTGATGGCATCATAGCCCATGTAGGCAGCCAGACGAGGATAGACGTGAGGGGAAAGCGTGTCGACATAATTGAAGTAGTACGCTGCGTTGTCTCCCTGAAGGCAGTCCCCGGCGTCAACCAGCAAAACATTATCCGCCCCGGCCACCGAACGGACGCTGTCCACGATGGTCTTGACGGCAAAGAGCGACTTCTTCACTCCCCCGCCGACGTAGGTGGAATCGAAATAGCATCCATGCACGTCGTTGGTAGTCAGAATCTGGAGGACATAGTCCCCGTCCTTGGGTCCCGAACCGCAGCCGGCCAGCAAAAATCCGGCGGATGCGGCGGCGATGATAGACTTGAATATCCCTTTCATACCTTATAAATATATTTCATAATTCCTTTGTCTGCGTGATCCGCCCGAAGCCTTGGCCGCCTTCTTGGAGTTCAAGGCGCGCCCAAGGTCAAAAAGGACGCTCAGCTTCTGCTGGCCGCCCTGAAATCCGTCACCTGTGAAATGGAACACGGCGGAAAGCCTCAGACGCACGAAATCAGCGATATACGGCTGCCAGTAAATCTCCGCCCGGTCATAAAATCCGGAATGCTTCCAGTTTCCTCCTTGTTCGTTGATGCGGTAGAACGGACTTCCGGCGTACAGGTCCGGTCCGAGCATATTCCCGCCAGCGTCTATAGTGAAGTAGTACGGCATCTGCCCTGTACCATAGTAGGAGTCATTCATGACACCCAGTTTCTTGTACCCGAGATTCAGCGACAGCAGCCCGCCGAACGCCGGCTCAAGCCCCGTCTCGTTGATCCTGTCCTGATGTATTCCTTGAATATAACTGAGTTTGGTGCTCCAACGGAAGTCTCTTCTACCTGCGGCCAGCGACACGAAAGGCGAGACAAGGACATTGTCCACCACTCCCCTATATTCAAGCGTGTTGGCGAAATGGTACATGGTCGCGGTCCACCCGGCGCGCAGGAAGTCCCCCGCAAGAGAGTAATTGCCGTATGTGAATATCTGGAAGCGCTCCCTGCGCCCGTGTCCGATCATCCCCATCCAGTCCAGGCCGGCCTCGCAATAGCCTTTACGGGTCTCGCACTTCAGGAGCAGACCTTCTATGTTATTGTCATAAAATTGGTTCACATCGGAGATGAACAGAGACGGAACCAAATCGGTCTTCACCGGATTCTCTGACCAGTCGGGATAGCCGGAGCCGAAAACGGAGTTCCGACGCGGGAATATTCCCGCCAACAGGTTGAACTTCTCAGCCCTTCGCCGGCTTTCAAGAGCGTACCAAAACGTCATCTCATGGAAAAGCCCGACGTTCTGAAGATCCTTGTCGCTTTCGGAGACCGGAGCCTCGCCCATATTCTTCATCACATCGATTCCAAGCGTCAGCTGATGGGTGAAACGTCCGCCATCCACCTTGACGCCGACCGACGGAGTCAGCCTCGCGGCGTGAACCGTCCCCGAGGTCTCAAACTTATTACCCGCGCCATCATATTCCCGGTTGTCAAAATAATACTGGAAATCAGCCCCGTAGGTAAAGGAAACCTTTTGTTGGGCACAGGCTGCGAAGGCCGATGCCAGAAGCAGTGTCATTACAATTATGCTCTTTCTCATATTCATAACTTTCTGAAAGGGGAAACGCCTCCAGCGCAGTTTATGCAAAATTACTGATTATTTTGTAATTTCGCACCCGTATGGAAGGGATCAAACTACAGACTCCGGTCGAGGCCGGGCAAAGCAAGGTCAGCATCTCGCTGAAAGACAGGATATTCGTGCTAGGAAGTTGCTTCGCCGACAACATCGGCAGGAAAATGGTGGATCTTGGGTTTGAAGTCTG
Organism: Bacteroidales bacterium UBA1628; assembly: GCA_002321335.1. Classification (GTDB taxonomy): domain Bacteria; phylum Bacteroidota; class Bacteroidia; order Bacteroidales; family UBA932; genus Cryptobacteroides. The sequence continues at coordinate 6,325 of DCMG01000149.1, forward strand.
CGTCAACCCGTTCGGAACCATCTACAACCCTGTCTCTGTCTGCAACTCCATCGCCAGACTGGCTTCTGGAATCCCTTTCAGCGAGGACGAGTGCGTCCCGATGGGAGCGGGCGCAGGTCTGATCTGCTCATTCAGCCACCACACCTCCTTCGCCCGCCGCACCGAAGAAGAGTTCCTGAATGTCGCCAACGCCTCTCTGGAGGAAGCCTCGCACCGCTGGAAAGCCGCCTCCAAAGTCATCATAACCCTCGGCACAGCATGGATTTATGAATATTCCCGCACAGGCGAGGTTGTCTCGAACTGTCTGAAGATCGACTCGAAGGAGTTCTCCCGCCGAAGACTTTCCGTCCGGGAAACAGCGACGTTGCTTATGAATATGATCGCCCGGCATCCGGACAAGGAGTTCATATTCACGGTCTCCCCCATCCGCCACCTCAAGGACGGAGCGCACGGCAACCAACTCAGCAAAAGCACGTTGCTGCTTGCTTTGGACGAGGTTCTGGCAAAGTTTCCGGAGCGATGTGAATATTTCCCGGCCTACGAGATCGTGCTCGACGAGCTCCGTGACTACCGCTTCTACGCTCCGGATATGGTACACCCTTCCGATCAGGCCGTGGACTATCTCTGGAACAGATTTACACGATTCGCCGTTCCTTCGGCGGAGATCACGGAACTTGATGCAAGACGCAAGGAGTTTCTGCGCTCGCAGCACCGTCCTATCCATAAATAAATTAATGAGTTAATCGCCTTCTTCGTTGCGTATTATCACAAATATTCAATGGTTTTATTTGCTTTTTAAGCCTAAAACGTTAAATTTGTAATCTTGATTTTACGCGCACCGAACTACGCCTGTCAAGATTGCTGATTAAAAGGAAGTTTAACAACCAGTTTTAATACAAAACCATTAGTAAATGAAAAAGAATCGCACTTACAAAGTAAACGCCTTTCTGATGATGATGCTTGCGGGCTCACTGTCTTTCAGTGCCGCCGCTGCCGTCAGTGAGTCAGGTTTACTGCCCGCGGCGGCCGCTCAGCAGCAGCCCGTCAAGGGAACGATCGTCGATGTCAACGGCAACCCGATTCCGGGAGCAAGCGTGATGATTCCTGGCACAACGACAGGAACCGTCACCCTGGTTGACGGAACATTCTCACTCAACGTCGCCGAAGGCACCACCGTCGAAGTCGGCTGCCTCGGCTACACTTCCGTAAAGATCAACGCCAAGAACGGCATGAAGGTCGTACTCCACGAGGATAGCGAATATCTTGACGAGGTTGTCGTTGTCGGTTTCGGTACACAGAAGAAAGTCAACATGACCGGAGCTGTGGCAGCGGTTGACGTTGACAAGACATTCGGAAGCAAGCCTATCACGGATGTGTCCAAAGGTCTCCAAGGCGTTGTCCCTGGCCTCAACATCACATACACGTCAAATGACATGGGCACGACTCCTACCATGAAGATTCGCGGAACCGGCTCCATCAATGGCGACAACACTCCGCTCATTCTCCTCGATGGTGTGGAAGTTCCTGACCTGTCATTCGTCAACCCTGACAACATCAAGAGCATATCTGTTCTCAAGGATGCCGCCTCAGCCTCTATCTACGGATCACGAGCCGCCTGGGGTGTCGTCCTCATCACTTCCAAGGATGGTTCAGCGGTAAAAGACAAGGTCTCCATCACATATTCAAACAATTTCTCATGGAACCAGCCAATCGGTCTGCCTAAGTACATCACAGACAAGGAAGGCATCCTCGCTCAGCTCGAGGAAGGCATCCTCGCTCAGAAGAACACCGACGGAAAGGACATCGAGGCGTTCGGTATGTACTACAACAAAATGGCTCCGGGAATCACCAAATGGTTTGACAATTACAGCGGCAACCTCGACAATCCTGTGTACACATACGGAGAGGATTGGGAGATCATCGGCGGCACACCTTACTATTACAGGGTTTCCGACCCGAACAAGGAGATGTTCAAAACATCATTCTCGCAGACTCATAATCTGAGCATAAACGGCAACACCGGAAAGACCAACTACAACATAGGCCTCGGCTACACCAAAAATGAGGGCAACCTCAAAGCCGCGAAGAAGAATGACATCGAGCGTTACAATGTCAACATTTCCACAAACAGCCAGATCAAGGATTGGCTCAACATCGGAACCAAGCTCATGTACGTGGAAAAGGAATTCGAGTACCCTAACGGCTACGAGACCAGCAACGGCACCTCGAATATGCTTTATTACGTCATGCGTTTCCCTACATTCTTCCCGTTCGGCATCTCAGACGGCAGCAAGCTGCCGGACGGCACTTACGCAAGCGCAAAGGCCGCGACCGGAGAAGGTCTGTATTTCCGTCACGGAAACGGATATCTGGCCAACAGGGATGTCTGCTCATCCAACGACCAGTATCTTTCCCTTGGCGGAAACATCAGAATCAACATCGCCCCAGGTCTGTCTTTCTACGGAGACTACACACGCGGCCGCTACAACTATGAGAACAGGAGCATTCAGACTCCATTCTCTGTCGCCAACTGGTCATTCCCGTCAAAGTACACATTCTCGACCGATAACATGAGCCGTGCGTTCGTCAGCAAAGTGATGAACACCTACAACGCCTACTTCGACTACATATTCAGCATCCGTGAATCCCACAACTTCGCTTTGAAGCTCGGTGCGAACGCTGAGGATTTCAAGTATGACAATCAGTCAATCTCCGTCAATGGTGTGATGTACCCTGACCTTCCTACCCTGAACCTTACCGAAAAGAACAAGGAGGCGACAGTCAATGAAGCTCTCAGGCACAGAGCCACCGCCGGTTTCTTCGGAAGGATCAACTACAATTACAAAGAGAAATATCTTCTGGAACTGAATGGACGTTACGACGGATCCTCATCATTCCGTCCAGGAAAACAGTGGGCTTTCTTCTCTTCAGCTTCGGCAGGTTACAGAATCTCTGAGGAGAATTTCTGGCAGAACATCAAGCCTTATGTTCCTTCCCTGAAACTCAGAGGATCTTACGGCTCTGTCGGAAACCAGGCTCTTGCCTCCTTCTATCCGTACATCCCTCTTATGGCTTCCGAGACAGTCAACTGGATCGGCACCGACCTCAACAAGAAAACCTCGGCTGAGACTCCTGACGCCATCAATGCGGACATGACGTGGGAAAAGATCCGCACATTGGATTTCGGATTTGACGCCGGATTCCTCAACAATGATCTGAACGTCACTTTCGACTGGTATGTCAGAAGGAACATTGGCATGCTTGTCGCCGGAAACGAAATCGTCCGCTACGCTGGTATCGCCACCGCCCCTCTTGAGAACGGTGGTAACCTCAAGACAACGGGATGGGAACTTCAGATCGACTACAACCACGCTTTCAGCAAGGACTTCGCAGTCTACGGAACATTCACGATGGCTGATTCCCGTTCCGAAATCACAAAATGGAACAACACGACCGGGGCTCTCCAGAGTTGGTATGAAGGCAAGCAGCTTGGTGAAATCTGGGGATTCGAGACCGACAGGTACTTCAACTCTTCCGATCTGAACTCAGACGGTACCCTTAAGGAAGGAATTCCTGACCAGGCGTATCTGCAGAACGGCTCGTTCCGTTTCGGAGCCGGCGACATCAAGTACAAGGATCTGGACGGCAATGGCAAGATCGACAGCGGCAAGGGAACAATTGACGATCACGGAGATCTCAAGCGCATCGGAAACGCCCTTCCAAGATATGAGTACTCACTCCGTCTTGGCGCGATGTTCAAAGGCTTCGATTTCGAGATTCTCTTCCAGGGTGTAGGCAAACGTGATATGTGGACAAACTCTTCTCTCTTCATCCCTCACGCCGCAGGCGCCCAGATGAACATTTTCGAGAATCAGCTTGACTACTGGACAGAGGACAATCAGAACGCCAGATTCCCGCGTCCTTATGTCAACGGATCCCTCGGCTCACTTTCTGGACTTCCCGGGAACTCCGGCATCAACAACTATGCGCCTCAGACCAAGTACCTCAACAATCTGGCCTACCTGAGAGTCAAGAACCTGACCTTCGGATACACGATTCCTCAGAACATAACCAGAAAACTTTATGTAGAGAAACTCCGTGTTTACTTCAGCGCGCAGAACCTGCTTACATTCGATCACATTGACGGAATCATGGATCCAGAGGCTACCGGCGGAACCACTGCTGCCAGCCAGTACAAGAATGGCATCGACCTTAACTACGCCGGCCGTACAATGCCTTTCAACCGTCAGTGGAGCTGTGGTGTTCAAATAACATTCTAATATGAAAATGATTGATTATATGAAAAAGACATTATACTCGTTCGCACTGATCGCCATTGCTGCGATAGGTTTGAGCGGCTGCTCAGACTACCTGAACAAAATGCCGCTTGACAGCAACTCAGATGCGACCAACTGGACTTCAGAAGCGTCCATCAAGACTTTCTCTTGGAAGTTCTACAGTTATTTGAGTTCAATGAGCTACGGCAGTGGCTGGACAAAGGGCCAATACCACTCTGAAGGGCTTACCGATGATTATGCAAGCGCCACATTCACTGAATTCACCAAGAATATTCCGAACTCATCAAGTTCTTGGAACACTCCTTACGATCGAATCCGTGAGGCAAATATCCTTCTTAACCGGATCGATCAGGTTCCAGGGCTGACAGAGACTGTCAGCAATCATTGGAAAGGAGTGGCAAGGTTCTTCCGCGCCCTGTATCATTTCGAGCTTGTAAAGACCTACGGAGACGTTGTGTGGGTAGACAGCGAGGTTGACTTCACAAAAGAGGAGAACAGAATGCGCACCCGCGACTCCAGGACATCGGTGATGGACAACGTTGTGGCCGACCTTGAGTTTGCTATGGACAACTGCTACGATCCATCAAAGGCCGATGCAAACACGGTAAACAATATGGTTGCCGCAGCGTTGTTGTCAAGAGTCGCTCTTTATGAAGCCGCTTGGGAGAAATACCATAACGTTTCCGGCGGACATCCAGACCAGTTCTATGCAAAGGCTAAATCCGCCGCCGCGAAGGTCATTGACAGTGGAAAATATGAAGTCACCGACAACTACAAAGGCATGTACACTTCACTTTCACTTACCGGCAGCAAAGAGGTTCTTCTTTACAAGATCTACACAATAGCCAACATCAACGGAGGCAAGGTTACCCTTGGACACTCTCAATACGGCTACCTCGTAGCCTCAACCCCTACATGGGGATTGACCAAGAGCGCTGTCGAGAATTATGCGATGTCAAATGGTCTTCCTGTACATATGGTGCCGTCTTACAACGACAAGACGATGGAAGGCGTGTTCGGCAACAGGGACAAGCGTCTGACCGAAACAGTCTGCAAGGATGTTCTTCCAGTCATCGGCATGACATATTCAGAAGGCATCAACTCAACAACCGGCTACTGGACCTGGAAGTTTGTTGACTGGTCAAAGAAATCCGAATATGAAGGTAAAGGAACTTGGAATGGCCCTTCGAATGACACAGACGGTCCTATCTTCCAATACTCCGAGGTTCTTGAGAACTATGCCGAGGCTTGCGCCGAACTTGGCGAGATAAGCCAGGCCGACCTTGACAAGTCCGTCAACCTCCTTAGAACAAAGCACGGTGGAATTCCTGCCCTGACCTTGGTCGGGACAACCGGATGCTCTGTCAATGGAACAGTGATCACGAAAGACCCTAAGGACGCTTCAGCGAATATCCTTCTTCAGGAACTCCGTCGTGACCGTCGCAGCGAGCTTATGGCAGACGGATTCCGCAACGCCGATCTTATGCGTTGGGCTCTGGGAAAGAATCTCGACACAAAACTTAATCCAGATGGTTATGTCGGCGCATCCAAAGAAATCCTGGAGGCTTACAGCAAGACCGTCAAACTGCCTGTTGTTGATAATAAACAGACAACTTGGGATGATGTCGAGAAATCAAACTTCTTCGTGAACGGCTACAAGTCACCTTACAACACCACTGCCTCCACAGGCACAGGAGCCAAGGTTGACAGAGTCTGGGACGACAAGTACTATCTTGAGCCTATCCCAGCCGGTCAGAGACTTCTTGACGAGAATCTCTCGCAGAATCCTGGCTGGTAACAGACACCTGAATCCAGTTATAGCAAGCGTGGCCGGACAAGTTCGGCCACGCTTTATTTTCATGAATCAGCAGTATCTAAGAGAAGACTACGAACGGAGCGGTTAAATACCGTGATGCCCATCTTAGATGAAAACTATCCCTGCGAAAGTGACTTTATCCGTTCAATCGACAGCCCGGCGACCTGAGCTATCTGCTCAACAGGCATGCCAAGTGTCAGCAAAGACTTGGCTACGTCTATCATGGCGGCATCGCGCCCTTCTGCTCTGCCCTCGGCTTTTCCTT
>DCMG01000150.1:0-584 GCA_002321335.1 Bacteroidales bacterium UBA1628
GCACTGAAAGAGGTAATCTCCATTTTGGAGGCCGATGTGCGGGCATGGAAGGATGTCCCGATGCTTGCCAGGACCCATGGCCAGCCGGCCACTCCGACAAGGCTCGGAAAGGAGTTTCAGGTGTTTGTCTCAAGGCTTGACGAGCAGCTTCGCCAGTTCGGCCAGCTGACTTGGCCAGCCAAGTTCGGTGGTGCGACCGGCAACATGAACGCCCACAAGGTGGCCTTCCCTGACATCGACTGGCCTGCCTTCGCCGACAGGTTCGTGGCTTCGCTGGGCCTCAGGAGATCTTTCCCGACCACCCAGATCGACCACTACGACAACCTTGCGGCAATATTCGACTGCCTCCGCCGCATCAACACGATTCTGATTGATCTCTGCCGCGACATCTGGACCTACATCTCAATGGAATATTTCCATCAGCAGGTCGCCAAGAACGAGGTAGGCTCCTCGGCCATGCCTCACAAGGTCAATCCGATAGACTTCGAGAACGCTGAGGGTAACCTCGGAATGGCCAACGCCGTGCTGACATTCCTGTCTATGAAGCTCCCGATCTCCAGATTGCAGAGGGATCTGACCGACTC
>DCMG01000150.1:706-7447 GCA_002321335.1 Bacteroidales bacterium UBA1628
AAACTGATTCTGAACCGTCCGGCCATCGACGCCGAACTGCACCGCAACTGGGCCGTGGTCGCCGAGGCCATCCAGACCATCCTCCGCCGCGAGAACTACCCGAATCCGTACGAGACACTCAAGAATCTCACCCGCACCGGCTCCGCCATCGACGAGAAAACCATCGAGGACTTTGTCAACGGCTTGGCCGTCAGCGACTCCGTCAAGGAAGAGCTCCGCGCCATCACCCCGTGGAACTACACCGGATTCTGATCTTTCACGCCACTGGTAAGGCGTTCTGATAGAACGCCATATTTTCCATGTCAGCAGTTAGATCTGCGGATCACTGAACCTACCGGTCGCTGAGCCTGTCGAAGTGACCAATAGCATTGACGGATCATTCCGTGGCATGATTGACAACCGTCCGGATCTGCTCGATAATATTCATAGCCTGCTTCTTGGTCAACCCAGCGTCCACGGCTATGATCAGGAAATCCTCCAAGGTAGGATGTTCCTTGCCGTTGGCCAGCGATGAATGGAATCCGTGGTTGGCGTCACGGCATTCGGTAAGATCGTAGGCCGGGGAGATGTTCCATTTTTTTCCGTCGAAGATGAATGAGAAATTCTTCGCATGGTCATCATTGTTTCCGATTTCGTAGTTGAAGATCATTCTGCGGAACATCTCTTGGGTTTGTGACATGTCTTTTGTCAGATATGCGGTGAACCGGATCAACCTGCGATAATCCATCATCGGTTGGCGGATTGATTCGCACAGAAGCGCGGATGCGGTCGCCACGTGAAGCCTTGTCCCTTCGGGAGTGATGTCGAACCGTTTCGTACCAAGGTATCTGCCATTGAATAATTTACAGTCGGGGACAGTTATGCCGCACTCCTTGGCTTTCAGAAGGATCTCATATTCACGCTGCCCGATGTCAACAGGATCGTAAGTATGCCTGAATTTGACGAGCCATGAGCCTTCATCGTCTTTCCACAGGCATTTCGGACGGCATCCACCTGAGTTACCACTGTTTATGTAGAGCATCTTGGCGCTGGAGAAGTCCTTTTCAGACAGTACGTCCAGTGCGTCTTTCTGCATCTGGTCAAGAGTTGCGGTCTCTTTAGTGGTGTTGATGGTATATTCCGGCACGTATGTAAGCGCTCCCATTCCCTTCGCACCGACAAATGACAGCCGTTCAACAGGATTCATCTCGATCAAAGATGTTCCGTATTTCCGCAGAATCCTGTTCAGAAGGTAGTTGCCGTACCCGTCAGGCATACTGTCTTCAAATATCCCGAAATTGCCGTAGAAATAGTCGGTCTTCGGCAGTAAAAGGCCACTTTTCAGTGGCAATTCCAATGGGGAAATGGAGAAACCGTCCGCAAGCCAGCTTTGGCTGTACTCGAACGCACATTTATGATTGCCGGGAGTCATGGACAACGTCCCGACAAGCATATCATGATAAAAAACATTAAGGGATTCAGGTAATTTGATCATGACTTCCGCACTCCTCTTTTTCGGTTCATATTCCTTTTGATGGTTTCCATCTCCTCCATGGTGCTGTACTTCGCTTCCATGAAAAGTCTGTCCATTTCCTCGGTATAGCCCAGTGCCATGGCTATTCTGACAAAAGATTCGAGAGAGAGCTTTGAAGTGGTCTCAAAATGCGCTATGGTGGATTTCGGAACGCCAGTCAATGATTGAAGTCCCTCTCTTGTGATCCCTTTCTCCAGTCTTCTTTTCTTCAGCCTCTCAGCCAATGTTCTTGTGAGTTCATCGGGTGATGTGAATATGAAATCTGTGTCAAACATAAATATTAATATTATATCTGTTATCCTTGAAGTACAAAGATAATGAATATAATTTTAATATTTACGATAACGGTACTTTTAGAGTATCAGCAGCACGGCGAAGACGTAGAGCATGAAGCCTTGGAAACGGAGGCGGGTTTTGGTGCTGTGATGCAGCATCTCCTCGGTCGGGTCGTCACCGGTCATCTCCAGCAGGGTTTCGTCCGACGGGATTCTGTTGTGGGAATATTTCCGGATGAGTTGGCCGTCGTTGAACCATGTCGCGCCGCCGTTCGAGCGGTTGAGGGTGACGAGAGTCTTCTTGTCAGCGAAATATGTCGATTTTGACAATCTGGCGTGTGTTTCTGGCGTGACAGCCGGCAAGTGGTCAAAGGCTTCTTTAGTGGTGGCTGCAAGCAACAGGGGAGTGAACCCTGCCACCAACGCTCCATCCAAAGCATCGGCGATTCTTGCCCAAAATCCACCGTTCTCCTTTTCTGGATTATAGACCGACACGGCAAGCACGTTGCCGAGGGTCGCCAACTCATCTTGATAATTGCCCAAAGAATCCACGAATGAGAGAGCCGGTTCATTGTTCGCGACATCACCGTTTTTGATAAGAATGGTCTCCGTACGGACGTATGTCCAGGTCGAGTCCGGAAGATTGTCCAGATCAAAGGCTCCTTCCTGACCGTTCTTCTCGTAGATGATGGTGGATTTGTAGTTGCCTGACGCATCATCTTCCTCGTCGTCTTCACCTACGGACGCCAGCAGTTCGCTTCCCGGAGTGAACTCTGTGTAGTCCACGAGAGGAATCGTTGTCAATGAATAGACGGTAAATAGAATGATTGAGGCCGATGCGATGCCGAAGGAGACATATTTCCGTTTCCTGTTTTTCCCGAAATTTTTGAAGGGCAGGAAAGCCACCATCGCCAAGGCCAGCAGAACCAGATTCTTGAGGAAGGTCTGGAAGTTGGTCAGATGGATGACCTCGCCGAAACACCCGCAGTCGGTCAGGCTGACAGGATTGAAGATGGCCAGGAACAACGTCAGAACCGTGAAGAACACAATCATGGCGGAGGAGATGATTGCCACCTGCTTCCTCCATACCCCGCTGATCATCGCGGCTCCGAGGATAGCTTCGGCGAGCGCGAATACCACAGCCGTGACCTTCGCCGCCGGCAGCAGGAACGTGACATGTAAGAACCTGAAATATCCTTCCATCACCAGCCCCGCTCCGACCGGATCAAGCAGTTTGAATATACCGGCGATCAGAAATACCACTCCTATGATGAATGCGCACAGCCTTCTGAGCCTGAAGAAAAATACGTTGTTCATTTGGCTTCGATATGTTCGTCAATAACTTCCTTAACCTTTGCGAATATCCCGTCCGGCGGCAGCATGTCTCCGAACTCGTCCGAGCAGTCGATTCTGATGAAGTCCGGATCCATCGCAACCTGTTGCCTGTACATCTCCCTGACCTGCTTCTGGAACTCTATGTCTGATTCATGAATATCCTGGGAGCCGTGGAGGTATTCCCTGTCGCTGCCGGTCCTCGCAGATTCCAACCTGCTCTCGACGAATGAGATAGGGACGTCCAGAAATATATTCAAGTCAGGTTTCGGGAGACCGAAGTCGCCATATTCAGTGTCCATTATCCACTTGCGCAGGTTTTCTTTTTCCGCCGGATCATGGAGTTTGGCGCATTGGTAGGCGATGTTTGAATATACATACCTGTCAAGCAGCACAGAACCGCCTTCAGCCAGAGTCTTCTTCATCTGCGGAGCGGCTCCGTGCCTGTCTTCGGCGAACAGCAGAGCGACCAGTTGAGGGTGCACGGTCTCGTTGCTCCCGAAATCCCCGCGCAGGAACCGGCTGATAAGGTCCCCGTAAACCGGCGCGTCATATCTTGGAAAGTGGATATACTCCAATTCCGGGCATACCTTTTCGAGATAAGCCTTCAACTTCTTGACTTGCGTGGACTTGCCAGCGCCATCCAAACCTTCCAGAACGACCAGCATAGTGATTGATTTTTTATGGAGGTCTTGAATCGTGGTCAAAACTACTTCCGAACCGCAAAGATATTCAATTTTTGTCTATTTTTGTCCAAAATTATTTCATTATGGGGAACAACGTATCAAGAAATATCCAGGTGATGGGCATCGTCAACCTCACCGATGACTCGTTTTTCGCAGGCAGCCGCAATCTACGTCCTGACGGGACGTTTGACGAGGAACTTTTCCGTGGCAGGGTTGTGAATATGCTTGGGTCGGGAGCGAATATTCTCGATCTGGGAGCATGCTCGACCCGCCCGGGATCTGATTCAATCAGCGAGGAGGAAGAATGGAGGAGGCTTGAACCGGCCTTACGGATTCTTGCGTCTGAGCATGAGGGTGTGCGTGTCTCCATCGACACATTCCGCCCGGAGGTCGTCAGCAGAGCCTTTGACATCATCGGCCCTTTCATCGTGAATGATGTCAGTGGCGGATGCGAGGAGATGTGGTCGCTGCTTGGACGGCTTGGCTTGCCTTACATCGCGATGCACACCAGAGGCACTCCCAAGAATATGCAGTGTCTGACAGACTATGACAATGTCACCGAGGCTGTACGTGAGTTCTTTGTCGGAATCGCCGCCGAGGCAGACAGGCATGGTGTGAAAGACTGGATCCTTGATCCGGGTTTTGGCTTCGCCAAGACCGTGGAGCAGAACTGGCAGCTGCTCCGCGAGATGTCCGTACTTCAGGAGTTTGGCAAAGAGATTCTCGTGGGCCTTTCCCGCAAAAGTTTTCTGTTCAGACCTTTGGGCATCACTCCGTCCGAAGCCCTGCCCGCCACTCAGGTCGCCGACTTCATCGCATTACAAAACGGAGCGGACATCCTCCGCGTCCATGATGTCGCCGAGGCTGTCCGCACAGTCAAACTCTATCGTTTACTTTATGGTATGGCTTAATCCAACTTTTGTTTGATTTCGGTGATAACGAACGCTTCGATGCTGTCGCCGACCTTCAGGTCGTTGAACTTCTCGATGCCTATACCGCATTCCATTCCGGCTGAGACTTCCTTCACGTCGTCCTTGCCCCTCTTGAGCGAGGCGAGTTCTCCGGTGTAGACCACGATTCCGTCACGGATGAGCCTGCACTGCGATGTCTTGGAAATCTTACCGTCCCTGACAAGACATCCGGCGATCGTTCCGACCTTGGAAATCTTGAAGGTCTGCTTGACCTCAGCCGTTCCGGTGATCTCCTCCTTCTTGATCGGTTCAAGCATGCCTTCGATACCGTCCTTCACATCGTTGATCGCATCGTAGATGACGGAGTAAAGACGTATTTCAATTCCTTGCTCGTCAGCGAGTTTTCTTGCATCGGTTGAAGGACGTACCTGGAATCCGATGATGACGGCGTCCGAAGCCTCTGCCAGAATCACATCTGACTCGGAAATCGCTCCGACAGCCTTGTGGATCACGTTCACACGCACCTGCTCGGTAGAGAGCTTGATGAGGGAGTCCGACAGCGCCTCCACTGAGCCGTCCACGTCACCTTTCACGATGACATTGAGCTCCTTGAAGTTGCCGATGGCGATCCTTCGTCCGATCTCCTCAAGGGTCATGTGCTTCTGGGTCTTGATGCCCTGGATGCGCAGCAACTGCTCACGCTTGTTGGCGATCGCCTTTGCCTCCTTCTCGTCGCTCATCACATTGAACTTGTCGCCGGCGCTCGGAGCTCCGTTGAGACCAAGGATGGAAACCGGGGTAGATGGACCGGCTTCTTTCACTTTCTGTCCACGCTCGTTGAACATGGCCTTCACACGGCCGTAGTAACTGCCGCTCAGCACCATGTCCCCGGTCCTGAGGGTACCGTCCTGCACAAGAACCGTTGCGAGATAGCCGCGTCCCTTGTCAAGGGATGACTCGATGACGGCTCCGACTCCATTCTTGTTCGGATTGGCCTTGAGGTCGAGAAGATCGGTCTCTAGAAGAACCTTCTCAAGAAGCTTGTCCACATTGATGCCCTTCTTGGCGGAAATCTCTTGGCACTGGTATTTTCCACCCCACGCCTCCGTGAGGATATTCATTTGCGCCAATTGCTGGTAAATCCTCTCAGGTTGTGCGCCAGGTTTGTCAATCTTGTTGATTGCGAACACCATAGGCACTCCGGCTGCCTGCGCGTGGTTGATGGCCTCGACCGTCTGCGGCATCACCGCGTCGTCTGCGGCGATGATGATGATGGCAAGGTCGGTGAGCTGTGCTCCACGGGCACGCATGGCGGTGAACGCCTCATGGCCAGGAGTGTCCAGGAATGTGATTCTCCTTCCGTCCGGAAGCTTCACGTTGTAGGCACCGATGTGCTGGGTGATGCCTCCAGCCTCTCCGGCGATGACATTTGACTTGCGAATATAGTCGAGCAACGATGTCTTACCATGGTCAACGTGACCCATCACAGTAATGATCGGCGGTCTTGGAACAAGATCCTCCTCACGGTCGGCCTGTTCGTTGTTTTCGGCGATTTCTTCCGTAAGGTCGGCGGTGACGAACTCAACCTTGTAGCCGAACTGCTCGGCGACGAGCACAAGCGCCTCAGCGTCAAGCCTCTGGTTGATTGACACCATAAGACCTAGATCCATGCATGCCTTGATGACCTCATTGACAGGGGTGTTGTTCATGAGAGTGGCAAGGTCGTTCACTGTCACGAACTCGGTGACCTTGAGTACCTTCTTCTCGGCTATCTCCTGTGCCATCTCCTCCTGGGATTTGGCCGCGGCCTGCTCCCTCTTCTCCTTTCTGTATTTGGCTCCGAAGTTGTTCTTCTTGTTGTCGTTCATCCTGGCGTAGGTCTCTTTGACCTGCTTCTGGATCTCCTTCTGCATCGCCTCCTGCTCCTCCTCGGTCATGGCCGGTTTGAAGCGATCAGCGCCACGGTTGCGTTTCTTGCCGCCCTTGCCCTGCTCCTGAGCCTGCTTGGCATTCTTGTTTTTGTC
>DCMG01000150.1:7496-23983 GCA_002321335.1 Bacteroidales bacterium UBA1628
CTGTTGTCGGCTTGTTTGCCTTCCTTCGCCACATCAACCTTCTGGCTTCCCTTGGCGATTCTCTCCCTCTTCTTGTTGCCCTTCTTCGGCTCGAACTGGGACAAGTCTATCTTTCCGAGAACCTTGAGGCCAGGTGTCGAACTCTCGGCGGCTGGTTTCTCTTCCTTGGTCTCGGTCTTGGCAACAGGCTGCTGGTGTTTCGCCTTGGCCTGCTCTTCTTTCTGTCTGGCGGCGGCAGCGAGTTTCCTTTCGTGCTTGCTCATCGGTCTGTCACCGCCGTGGACATCCTTTCCTGCAGCAGGGGTTGTCGGCTCAGGTACGGTTTCCTTGACGGCCTCTGGTTTCTTGACCTCAGGCTGCGGCTCGGGCTTCTTTTCCGCCGCTTCCTTCTTCGGCTCTTCCTCGACAGGAGACTCGTGGACAGGCTCGGCCTTGGCGGGCTCCGGCACTGTCTCCGTCATCGGCTCCACCTCCGGAACCTTGACCTCCGGCTCTTGCACAGGCTCGGGTTTCACCTCGGGCTGAGACTCCGGCTCTGGCTGCCGGACAACTTCAGGTTCAGGTTTCGGCTCAGCCGGCGTGAAGATGGTTGTCTTGATGACAGTCTCCCGCACAGGTTCTTCCTCGTCTTCTTCTTTCTGGCTTTCCTGCTGTTGCTTCTTGGAGGTCTTCTCTAAAATCTCGTTGAGTTTGATGTCAATCTTTTCCGAAGCCTGTTTGGCCGCCTTGTCCATTCCGAACTGCTTGTCAATCGCCGGAAGAAGATCTTCCGAGATCTTCACGTTCGGATTGGCTTCGACCTCGACCCCCTTGCTGGCCAGAAAGTCCACAAGTTTCTGAAGTCCGATGTTGTAAGTTCTTATTATTTTATTAAGTCTGATTTCTGCCATATTCAACCCCTTGTTTGTTAATGTTTATCCTCTTGCGTGACGGATGGTTACTCTTCGAACTCTGCCCTGAGAATCTTGAACACATCGGCCACTGTCTCGTCTTCGAGATCGGCTCTCTTCGCAATGTCTTCCGGAGTGAATGAGAGCACGCTCTTGGCCGTGTCGCACCCGATCGCCTCAAGGCGGTCGATGACCCACTGGTCAATCTCGTTGCTGAACTCGCTGAGGAGAACGTCCTCCTCTTCCTGTCCCTCGTCCTTAGGAAGCTCTCTCCAAACCTCGATCTCCCTTCCGACAAGCATTCCGGCCAGTTTGATGTTGCAGCCGCCGCGTCCGATGCCTTTCTTGACCTCGTCAGGCTGCATGTAGACCTTGATCTTGTCGGTCTCCGAGTTCCCCAGGTCGATTGAAGACACCCTTGCCGGGTTGAGAGCCCTCTGGATGAGAAGCTGCGTGTTGTTGGTCCACTGAAGCACGTCTATGTTCTCGTTGCGGAGCTCTCGGACGATACCGATGATTCTGGATCCTTTCACACCGATGCAGGCTCCGATCGGGTCGATTCTTTCGTCATAAGACTCAACCGCCACCTTGGCGCGCTCTCCAGGAACACGTACGACCTTCTTGATGGTGATCAGACCGTCGAATATCTCCGGAACCTCATGCTCGAAGAGCTTCTCGAGGAACTCGTTGGAAGTTCTGGAAAGAGTGATGTAAGGAGTCGTGTTGTTCTTCATCTCCACGCTCTTGATGATCGCGCGGATGGTGTCTCCCTTCTTGAATCTCTCGCCAGGGATCTGCTCGGCCTTAGGCAGATGCAGCTCATTGTTGTCATCGTCAAGGATGATGACCTCCTTTGACCATGTCTGGTAGATCTCGCCTGTGAAGATCTCGCCGACCTTGTCGGAATAGGCCTTGAAGACATTCGCCTTGTCGATGTCCATGATGCGGCCCTGGAGGTTCTGCCTGATGTTCAGGATTCCCCTTCGGCCGAAGGACGCGAGGGACAGCTTCTTGGTGTAGACATCTCCGATCTCGTAGTCATCGTCCCCGGTCTCGGCCTTGATCTGGTCGAGGGTGATCTGAGTGTTGGGATTCTCCACTTCCTCGACTATGTCGAAGTTCTGGTAGATCTCGCAGTCTCCCTTGTCGACGTTGATGATGACGTCGAAGTTGTCGGCCGAACCGTAAGTCTTGGCGATCTGGGTGAGGAACACGTCCTTGAGCACACCCATCATCACCGGTCTGTCGATGTTCTTTTCCTCCTTGAAGTCCTTGAAGGCGTCAATCAGAGTGATTTCTTCTTTCTTTTCCATGTTTATATTCTTAATATCTTATTTCTTGAACACAATGTGCGGCGTGACTGAGTTTATCTCATCGAATCCGATGCGGTCCTCATGCTCCACGAGTTCCTTTTTCTTCTTGCCCTCCACAGCCTCTTTCTGTGAATATCTCAGGCATATTCCATCCTCGTCGGCTCCCGTGAGGACCCCGACGATTCTCTTCCCGCCCTTAAGCCTTGCCTCCACAGCTGAGCCGATAGCCTTCTCGTATTGCTTGAGAACCTTGAATGGTTGGTCGAGACCTGCTGATGTGACGGTGAGGGAATAGTCTTCCGCATCCTTGTCGAAAGCCGCCAGAAAAGCGTCGTTGATGCTGACGCAATCCTCGAGGTCCATGTCCCCGGCTTCTTTCTCGATGGTGAGCACGATGTCATTGTCATTGCTGACGGTTACATCCACAATGAAGCAGCCGCGAGCCTTCACAGCCTCTTCAATGCCGGATAATATCTGTTCTTTCCGCATAAAATCCTGATTTTACAAAACAAAAGATAGGAGACGCTTTCGTCCTCCTATCTCTCACAACGATGCAAAGATAAGAATATTTTAGTGAATATGAAAATAAATTGCTTTCTTTGCAGAACGTTTGGTAAAATTTGAAGAATTTAACGCCATAAAAGATGGAATTTACAGCTAAGCAATTGGCCCAGGTGCTCAAGGGAACCGTTGAGGGAGACCCGCAGGCAACAGTCACATCATTCGCCAAGATTGAGCATGGAAAACCGGGGCAGTTATGCTTTTTCGCAAATCCGAAGTACGAGAAATACGTTTACACATGCAGAGCCAGCGTCCTGCTGGTCAATAAGGATTTCACCCCCAAGGAGACCGTGACATCAACTATGGTCAGGGTTGACGACGCCTACAAGTCACTTGCGGACCTTCTTAAATATGTTTCTACCCAGAAACGTACGGACAAGAGGCACAGAGGCTTCCGCTCATCTTGGTTCCTTACCACGAAGTTCGGGAAGAAAGTCTATCTCGGAAGCCATTCCTACGTGGGACACCACGCCAAGGTCGGTGACTACACCAAGATCTACGAGAATGTCTATGTCGGAGACAACACCGTGATCGGCTCGCATTGCATAATCTACCCGGGAGTCGTCATCTATCCTGGAATGGTCATCGGTGACAACGTGATCATCCACGCCAATGCGGTCATCGGCTCCGACGGATTCGGCAACGCCCCTCTTCCGGACGGAACATGGGAGAAGATCGAACACATCGGCAATGTTGTCATCGGCAACAACGTGGAGATCGGCGCCGGGACGACGATCGACAAGTCTGAGATGGAATCCACCATCATCGGCAACGGCGTGAAGATCGACAACCTCTGCCAGATTGCGCACAATGTCCAGATCGGAGACAACACCGTGATGGCGGCCCAGTGCGGCATAGCAGGCTCCACAAAGATCGGCAAGAACTGCATTCTGGCGGGGCAGGTCGGCATCGCCGGGCATCTGAATATAGCCGACAACACCACGATCGGAGCCCAGTGCGGAGTGATCGGGAATATTCGTAAGTCCGGTCAGGTATTCCTTGGTTCTCCGGCCCTTCCTCTGAAGAACTACCTCCGCAGCTACGCCGTCTTCAAGCGCCAGGGCGAGGAATAGCAGCCAATATCCACTAACCGGCGGTGTAATGCTTGAATATTCAAAAATTCATTGCTATCTTTGCAGAATGCTGTATTTTACGCAGCCTGCAATAGATAGATTATGACATCTTGTAAGCAAAGAACCCTTGCGGGTGAATATGAGTTCCATGGCAAGGGACTCCACACCGGCAGGATTTCGACGATGACTCTCAAGCCGGCTCCGGAGAACACCGGAATCATTTTCCGTAGGGTTGACCTTGGGGAATCCGCGATTGTCGAAGCCCTTGCCGAAAATGTGTCTTCCACAGCGAGAAGCACCACGATTTCCAAAGGCGAGGCTTCTGTCTCAACAATAGAGCATCTTATGTCAGCGCTCACCGGAATGGGGGTTGACAATGCCATTATTGATATTGACAATGTCGAGGTTCCGATTCTTGATGGCAGTGCCCGCTATTATGTCGAGGCGATCGCCAAAGACGGTCTCAAGGAACAGGATGCGGAAAGAAAATATGTGACCGTTCCTGAGGAAATCGAAATCAAGGATGAAAAGACCGGATCCTATGTCAGAATAACCCCTGCCGACGCTCCGTCGATGGACATCACCGTTGATTTCGGCTCTAAGGTTCTCGGGGTACAGACGGCTCATTGGGATGAGTCTACCGACTACGCCAAAGAAATCGGTCCGTGCCGCACGTTCGTGTTCTTCCATGAGATAGAGTACCTGTTCCAGAACAATCTGGTAAAGGGCGGGGATGTGGACAACGCCATAGTCATTGTCGAGCATCCTGTACAGCCTGAGCAGGTCGAGAGGCTTTCGGCGCTTTTCAATGTGCCGGAACTTGCCATAAATGACAACGGCTATCTCAACAACCTCAAGCTCCACTTTCCGAACGAGTGCGGAAGGCACAAGCTTCTGGATCTGATAGGGGATTTGAGACTTGCCGGAGGTTATCTCAAGGCCAAGGTCACGGCGTTCAAGCCGGGGCACACCATCAACACACGTGCGGCCGTAGCCATCCGTGAGAAATCAGAAAAATAAACATATACTTGAATATGAACAAAATTTCACCATTAGCGTCGGTAAGCCCTAAGGCTAAGCTTGGCGACAACGTTGAGATCGGTCCTTTCGCCTTTGTCGATGACGATGTGGAAATCGGCGACGGATGTGTTATCCAGCCTCATGCTGTTATCTATCCATATGTGAAGATGGGAAAGAACTGTCAGGTTTTTCCCGGCGCAGTAGTCGGAGCGATTCCTCAAGATCTTAAATATGACGGCGAGGTCACTTATGTGGAGATCGGAGACAATGTGACCATCCGTGAGTGTGTGACGATCAACCGTGGCACAAAGGCCAGTGGCAAAGGTGTCACCAAGATTGGCAGCAATACATTGCTGATGTCCTACGTTCATGTAGCCCATGACTGTGTGGTCGGCAATCATTGCATCCTCGTAAGTTTTGTCGGCATAGCGGGCGAGACCGTCGTTGACGACTGGGCGATTGTCGGTGGCGGAGCCAAGGCTCACCAGTTCTCCAAGATCGGCTGCCACGCCATGGTCGGTGGCATGTCAAAGATCAACAAGGACATTCCTCCTTACGTTCTTTGCGGACGCGACCCGATCTGCTATTCAGGTGTGAACATCGTCGGACTCCGCCGCCGCGGATTCTCATCCGATGTCATCCGCAACATCAAGGACATCTACGACACAATCTATTTCTCCGGCTACAACATCACAGACGGCTGCGCCAAGGTAGAGGCCGGATTCCCTCAGAGCGAGGAGCGTGACACCATCCTGAATTTCATCAGAAGCTCGAAGCGTGGAATCATCAGGGCAAACGACTCCCACGAGAAGGGAGAATTTGAATAGTGCCGGTGAGACGGCCGTGCTGCTGAGTGTGGCATGGTTCCCTCCGGTCAGCTATTTCGCATTGATGGCTAAAGACTTCATCTTGTCTGGGGACAGGGTGAAGCCTTCTGTCGTTTACCTTGAGGCCTGCGAGCATTATCAGAAGCAATCATGGCGGAACCGTTTCCGCTACTACGCCGCCGACGGCCCGTTAAGCCTGAATTTTCCGATTGTCCACGAGAGCGGCACCCACGAACTGCCGATAACCGAGATCAAGGTGGATTACTCGACTCCGTGGCTGGTCCGTACCGAGCGTGCTATCGCCTCCGCCTACGAATCCTCCGCCTATTTTGAATATTACAAGGACGAGTTGTTCGCGATTCTGGACTCTCAACCTGAGATGTTGTTCGACCTTGATCTCCAGTTGATTAAATTCTTTCTCCGGAAGACCGGCATCTCGGTGGATCTGAGGATGACCGATGAATATGTCCCCGTCCGTTCCCGTGAGATTCCTGTGGATACAGCCCGCTACGGGATGGACTACCGAGAGCTTATCCATCCGAAACGTCCGGACAACATCCTTAAAGATCTGAATCTGGAAAAACCGTACTTCCAGGTCTTTGCCCGAAAGTACGGTTTCATTCCGAATCTTTCAATCATGGACCTTCTGTTCAATGAAGGTCCCGATTCAATCTCCTTTCTTAAAAACATGTAGACTTTCTCGGTCACTGAGCTTGTCGAAGTGCTGAGCTTTCGGCCGCTGAGCTTGTCGAAGCGCCGAAATGCCGAAATGCCAGATACTTAGCTTAGAACCTCCATCCCAATGTGGCGGTGATGCTGTAGATGTCCCTCTTGTTGAGGATCATCGGAGACGCGACATCCATATAGTCGGCGTAAGGGGAGATATATTCATCCGACAGCATCATCAGCCTTGCCGCGATGTCCGCGAAGAAAGAGCCGTTTGATGAATATCCAAGGCCAACAGAGAATGAGTTTATCCTGTCATTCAATTTAATCTTCTCGTTCCCGTTGTAGGTATATTCAGGAGTCGTGGTGAAGTTGTAGCCTGCGCGCACGGCAATCTCCGGAACAGGCTTGAACTCCGCGCCGATTCTTATCATGTGCGACACGCCCATGCAGTCGCGGATCTCGTCGTTCAAGTCTCTGTAACTGTCGTCATTCCATTCACCATCTTTTGTCATGAACTTCATCGTGCTGTAGTCCGTCATCTCGTAGTCCGCGCTGATCAGAGCCATTCCTGCGAAAGTGAACGCCGCTCCGGCATTGAGTCTGTACGGCGAACGGATTCTGTAGGAATATTCTCCTTCAGGAGTCTGGGCCGAACCATTGTACTGAGCGTCGGTGTAGTTCACATTCACATCCTGGCGCCAACGCTCATTGATCTCCATGATGGTCGGGGTCTGTACCGCGGCTCCCACACGTATTCCGTCAATTGGTCTCCACAGGAATCCGAACTTACCATAGACTCCGCTTCCATCTGCCGTGTAGGAGTAACGTGTGCGATAGTCGCTGAAGTAAGTGTTGCCCTTATCGAACTCTGTAAAGAAGTCCGCAGGGTTGACAGCAGCCTCTTTGAAATACTCGTCATAATTGTAATTCAGCGACGTCACCCCCAGGTTGGCTCCGACGAAGAAGGTCTCGCTGAAATTGAAGCCGACGTTGAAAAGCACATCGTACTTGCTGCCGGTGACTTCGCGTCCGTAAGCTTGATTCAAAGGTCCTCCAAGGAATACGTTGTAGATTTCGTTCCCGTATTCATCTTTCTTGACGGGTGATGAGTATTCATAACGTTCGGTCGCGCCTATGTACCTCCAGTAATAATCAGGATCTTTGTCGTTTCCGTAGTTGGCGATCGCCCCGGCCTGCGCGTTGGCTATCACGTTGAAAGGAGCGTAAGAACCGTATCTTGGATCGTTGGTGAAATCGTCCTTATAATAATAAGGGTAGTCCCAGCCTCTGTCAATTCGATTCCCGTCCTTGTCTATTGAGTATCCATTGAGGAAATCCATGTCAAAGCCATCCGCAGCCACGGCCATGGAACCGATGTAACTTGTTTTGTCATTCACCCCTCCGGCCAGCATCTTGCCGGTGAAATTGTTCGTTCCGTTGACGACAATTCCATAGGTTATGGATTTCAGCCCGCTTCTGTTGCCGGTGTTCCAATTGAGTGTCGCTCCAAAGTTCGGCATGGAGAACCGCGTCAGTGTCCTGCTCTGTTCATTGGTGAACTTGTCGCTGCCATTTATCGGGTATGCGCTGTATGACGCGTTCATTGAGCTGATGGTCAGGTTCGGTGTGATTGTGAACTGGGAATATCCCGCCACAGCAGATCCCGCAGGATTGATGCCGATGGATCCAAGATCCCCGCCCACGGCGGTCATCGCGTTGCCCATTCCGATCGACCTTGCCGTTCCGTAGTAGTTGTTCTGGCTGAATGTCAGCCCGTCGTACATTGTCTGCGCCCCGGCCGCAATCGCGGTCAAAGACATAAGTGCAGTGAATATTGCCTTTTTCATTTCAATTGTCTTTTAATGGTTACCTTCTTCCTCCGCCGCTTCTGGAGCCGCCGCCACCGCCGTAGGATCCGCCTGAACTTCTGGATGATCCGCCGCCGGAGAACCCGCCTCCGGAATAGCTGCCGCTACTACGGCTTGAACTGCCGGAAGAATATGAACTTGACGAACTTCTGCTTGTTGAGTAACTGCTGGAACTTCTTGAAGAAGAACCGGAGGAGTAACTGCCGCTTGAGGAGGATCGGTACGATCCGGATGATCTGTAACTGCCTGTGGAAGAACTCCTGCTTGAACTGCCTGACGAGAATCCACCTGTGGTTGATCCGCTTGATCTGCTACCGCTCGCCGGTCTTGAGTACGAAGTCGAGGATGATGACCGGCTGCCACCGTAAGATGACCTCGCGGATGAAGAGCCGGTCGAGGTCCCGAATGAGGATGAACCGCCGGATCTGACCGTACTTCCCGCTGATGACCGTACCGAAGACGCTCTGTCTGCTGATGATACAGATGACGACCTGCCGGACGACGACCTTACCGAAGAGGATTCCGGTCTGTTCACTGATGATATCGATGACCTTGAGCTGCGGGTGCTCCTGCTGAAGCTTGATGATCTGGTCGTTGATGCGGATGATGAACCTCTGCTGAATCCTGATTCGTTTCTGGATCTGGTCATTGATGAACTTCTCATTCCTGCTGTCCTGGATGAAGAACCGATGCCGCCTCTGACACTGGAGCCTGTTGTGGACAGTCTTGGTGTGTAGATTCGTCCGCTGCCCGGCCCGAAAAAGTCATGGTCGTGATGGTGATGATGGTGACCGTACCCCCAGCCGCCGTGGTACCACGGGTCGTGCCATCCGCCGTACCAGCCTCCATACCATCCGCCGTACCAACCGTTGTGGTACCAAGGATCCCAGTACCATGGATCATACCATCCGCTGTAATACCACGGATTGCTCCATCCCCATGAATACCCATAGTACCAAGGGTCGTAACGCCATGGCGAGTACCATCCGCCATAGTACCAAGGATTCGCACCCCAATAGATTGAAGTGTAGAAAGGACGGTTCCAAGAGTACCATGATGTCGCATACCAAGGCTGGTATGCCGCCCATGTGTCAAACCCGTTGTCGTAAAGATAGACAGAAGTGGTGTTGTCCGTGTTGTTGAAATCTATTCTCGCTGCTTTGTTCTCAGGAATGAACAGGGTGTCCACCTTCTCCCCGCTTTTCATGAAAATCGGTGAGTTCTTTGTCTTTGCCACAAGAAGGTCGGTCTCCTCGTCGTTGGCTGAAGAGACAGCCTCTTCTGCCTGATGAACCTTGGCCTTGGATGTATAGTAGATTCCATCCTGATACTTCTGTCTGGAAGCATCGCTGGCAAACTGCGCCGCTGAACCGCACGACGTCAGTGCCAGAAGCGCCGAGATAAAGATGATTGTGCGTGTTTTCATTTCTGAATCTCCTATATTTGACAATAAATTCGTAACTTCGTGGCCGCATCCAAAGGTGTCGGCCACACAAATGTTCTTCTGTGAACAAAATCCATACCTTTCGGAATATTGCACAATAATAAGAATAATTGACAAAAACAGCAAAGAATATATGGCAAAGGAAGTGACAAAAAGGTCTGAGAACTATTCTCAGTGGTACAATGATCTGGTTGTGAAGGCAGACTTGGCGGAGCAGTCCGCCGTCAGGGGATGCATGGTCATCAAGCCCTATGGCTACGCGATCTGGGAGAAGATGCAGCATGCCCTTGACACGATGTTCAAGGAGACAGGCGCGGTGAACGCCTATTTCCCGCTTTTCATCCCTAAGTCGTTCTTCAGCAAGGAGGCCGAGCATGTGGCCGGATTCGCCAAGGAGTGCGCCGTTGTCACTCACCACAGATTGATGAACGATCCTGACGGAAAAGGCGTTGTGGTAGATCCTTCAGCCAAGCTTGAGGAAGAGCTGATTGTGAGACCGACATCTGAGACCATCATCTGGAGCACATATAAGAACTGGATCACATCATGGAGGGATCTCCCGATAATGTGCAACCAGTGGGCTAACGTTGTCCGCTGGGAGATGCGCACAAGGCTTTTCCTCCGTACCGCAGAGTTCCTCTGGCAGGAGGGACACACGGCCCACGCCACCTCTCAGGAAGCTCAGGAAGAGGCGAAGAGGATGGTCGGTGTGTACGCCAAGTTCGCCCGCGAATTTATGGCGTTGCCTGTGATCGTTGGACACAAGAGTCCTAACGAGAGGTTCGCCGGAGCGCTTGACACCCTCACCATTGAGGCGATGATGCAGGACGGAAAGGCTCTCCAGGCCGGAACGTCACACTTCCTCGGCCAGAATTTCGCGAAGTCATTCGATGTAAAGTACACTGACAAAGAGGGACAACAGCAATATGTCTGGGCCACTTCATGGGGCGTTTCAACAAGACTCATGGGAGCCCTCGTGATGGCTCATGGTGATGACAATGGACTTGTCCTGCCGCCGGCCCTCGCACCTATTCAGGTCGTCATGGTTCCGATCTACAAGACAGAGGAGGATCACAGCAGGATTCTTGAGAAGATGGATCAGCTGAAGAAAGCCCTTGAGGCTGAGGGACACACAGTCAAGATTGATGACCGTGACACCCTGCGTCCAGGATTCAAGTTCGCCGAGTGGGAACTCAAGGGAGTTCCTGTACGTCTGGCGATGGGGCCTCGTGATCTGGAGAACGGCACCGTCGAGGTGCACAGAAGGGACACTCTTGAGAAGCAGACCGTCGCTCTTGAAGGCCTTGACAAATCGATCGCCGCTCTGTTGGACGACATCCAGAAGACCATCTACCAGAAAGCTTTCGATTTCCGTGCGTCACACGTCGAGAAGTGCGATGACTGGGAGGAGTTCAAGGCCAAGATCGGAACCGGCAAGTTCCTGCTTTGCCACTGGGACGGCACCGCCGAGACCGAGCAGAAGATCAAGGACGAGACAAAGGCCACAATCCGCTGCATTCCTGTGGACAGTTTTGTCTGCGAGGAGGAAGGCAAGGACCTCTACTCCGGCAAGCCTTCAAAGCAGAGAGTGGTGTTCGCCATCTCGTATTAATTTGATTTCAATAAACTGACTATGAACGTGAAAGCAATCAAACGCACTGCGTTGTCTGTGGCTCTTGCGCTCGTTGCATTTGTGGCGTCCGCACAGACGGACACGACAAGGAGAAACGCCCAGTCCGCCGCTGCCG
The DNA here is from genome assembly GCA_002321335.1 of Bacteroidales bacterium UBA1628. Classification (GTDB taxonomy): domain Bacteria; phylum Bacteroidota; class Bacteroidia; order Bacteroidales; family UBA932; genus Cryptobacteroides. The sequence goes on from DCMG01000150.1 coordinate 18,910, forward strand.
CCGCCGCCAGGCTTCTGACGCAGACGGAGGAGACGAAGGCCGTGGCTCCGAAGCCAAACTACTGGAACAATTCGTTGATGACGAACCTGAACTTTGTCCAGAGCAGTTTCACGAACTGGGCGAAGGGAGGTTATAACAACTATGCTCTGAGTGCCTACATCGACGGCAACGCGAAATGGAAAAAGGGTGAGATGTACTGGAACAACCGTCTCCAGCTTGACTATGGTTTCCTGTACTCGGCCGACAAGCCGATCATCCAGAAGAACAAGGACAGAATCCTGTTCGAGAGCACTTGGGGGTACAAGGCCACCAAGACCTTGAACTACTCCGCGAAGTTCACGTTCCTCAGCCAGTTCGCCAACGGTTACAACTATCCTACTCCCGCTGTGGAGGAGGGCATGGAGCCGTCTAGCAAGGATTGGAGAAACGCCAGGGTGCTCAAATCCAGCATCTTCTCTCCAGGGACTGTCAATCTAGGTCTTGGTATCGACTGGGTGCCGAGCAAGTGGCTGACAGTCAATATGGCGCCTGTCACCGGTGGTTTCACCATCGTCAGCAGCGAGAAATTGAGGAAGAACAATGGTATGGAGAGAAAGCGGAAGTACGAGAATGTGGAGGAATATCCTGACGCAAAGGATGAGAAGAACATCTACTACACGACCGGAAACTATTACAAACCGGCCCGTTTTGAGTTCGGTGCCCAGCTGACCGCCGACGCCAAAGTCAAGGTCAACGATAATTTCGAGGGCTCGACGCACCTGCTCCTGTTTTCCAACTACCTGAAGAATCCTCAGAACATCCGTGTGAACTGGGATACCCGCATGATGTGGAAACTCAGCAGGTTCTTCTCGCTGAACATCACGACCAACCTCATCTACGACGACACTGTCCTCATCACGGACAAGGACGGCAACACCGGAAGGAGGGTGCAGTTCGCTCAGGCTCTCCAGTTTGGATTCACGTACACATTTGCAAGCAAGAAATAGATTTCCTGAATATGCAGGAGCGTTTTGACAGAATCCTGAAAGGACTGCTTCCCGATGGGGAGGCGGTCCTTTTGGCTGTCAGCGGCGGCATCGACTCGATGTGCATGGCCGACTTGTTCCTCAATTCAGCCGCCAAAGTGCCTTTCGCGCTGGCTCACTGCAATTTCCACCTGAGAGGGGAGGAGAGTGACTCTGACGAGATCCTTGTCAGGGAGTGGGCGGAAAGACACGAGGTCATATTCATAAAAAAGGATTTCGACACTCGTGGGTACGCAGTTTCAAAAGGCATCAGCATCGAGATGGCGGCGAGGGAACTGCGTTACGGTTGGTTCGCGGAGGTATGCCGTGAGCGGAAATTCTCTGCTCTGGCGGTCGCCCACAACGCCAATGACAATGCGGAGACGATGATTCTGAATATGTTGCGTGGCACCGGGGTGAAAGGCATGACTGGAATGCGCCGCGGCTCGCTCTTGCCGGGTTCAGGCGCCCGGCTCATCAGGCCACTGCTCGATTTCCCGAGGAAAGATATTCATGAATATGCGGTCTCGCATGGTCTGCGGTGGCATGAGGACAGCACCAACGCTGATTCCGCCTACAAGCGCAACTGCATCCGCAATGAGATATTCCAGCTCTTCGAGAGGCTGAATCCGTCGTTCCTGACAACGCTGAACGAGGATATGGAGCGGTTCGCTCAGGTTCAATCCATTGCTGATGAATATGTCCGTTCGGTTTCGGCGGAGGTTGTTCGCCATGACTCAGATGGACTTCCTGTGATTGACTATGAGAGACTTACATCGAAACAGAATTGGGAATATGTCCTTTTCCGCCTTCTGGAGCCATTCGGGTTCACTTCCTCTGCGGTCGCGGATCTCGCTGTTGTTCTGAAAAGTGGCGGCACTGTCAGTGGCAGGAAGTTTTTTGCAAATGAATATGTTGCCGTGACTTCGGCTACAGGAATTAGGGTTATCAAGTCTGTGGACTTTACGGACGGTCACTTTGGCGGTAAGGGCGGTCATTTATTTTGTAGTACGGACGGTCACTTCGACAAGCTCAGTGACCGATCCGCTCAGGTCGCTGAGCTTGCTGCATCGGTCGCTGAGCCTGCCGAAGCGACTGACGTAACCATCGAAGGACCAGGGATATATTCATTGGGCGGGGTTAAAATCTCCGTCTCGTTATCTGACGATGTAAGGAATGTGAGAACTGTTCCCGGCGAGACGAAATTCGACACGGCCAAGATCCCTTTCCCTTTTACGGTAAGGCATTGGCAACTTGGCGATTGGATGCGCCCGTTGGGTATGAAAGGCCGCAAGAAGCTAAGCGACATGTTCGTTGACCTCAAGCTCAGTCTTCCGGAAAAGGAAAAAGCCCTCGTCATCGCTGACGAAGGCTCTCATGTCTTGGCTTTGATCGGTCACCGCATCGATGACTCGGTCAAGGTCACGAAAGAGTCAACTTCCGTGACCGTCATCTGCATTATCTGATCTCAATCTCAAACGGCATCCTTGCGAAGACAAGATCACCCTGTCCTTTGGTCCAAGTTCTCTGCCAATTGAGAAGATTCCTGGCTACTCCCTCCAACGGAGTGCCGTCCAGCACGCTGGCCATAGCCTCTTCCGGATTCGTGGTCTTTCCGAATTGCTGGAGCAATTGCTCCATCGCGGTCAAAGGTTTCGGGTAACTGGCGATGCCCCAATTCTCGACATCGGAGTCTCCGGCCATCGAGGCTGCGTATCTTATCGCATCCTCCAACGTCCCGATCTCATCCACAAGTCCGATCTCGAGAGCATTGGCGCCGGTCCAGACACGTCCCTGAGCGACCTCGTCCACAGACTCGAATGTCTTGCCGCGTCCCTCTGCCACGATGCTGACGAAGTTGTTGTAGATGTCGTCCACATAGACCTGCATCCAGGCTGTCTCCTCAGCGTCGAACGGCCTTGTCAGCGAAAGCATGTCGGAATGCTTGTGGGACTTGACAGGAACCATATTCACGTGAGCTATGTCCTTGAGGGTCTTCCCGAACTCAGGGATGGCGGAGAACACACCAATCGAGCCGGTCAGTGTCGTGGCGTTTGTGAAGATATGGTCGCAGCTGTTCGAGATCCAGTAGCCGCCGGAAGCCGCATAGTCTCCGTAAGAGGCGATGACCGGTTTCACGGCTGTGGTGAGGTCTATCTCTTCCTTGATCTTGCTGGCTGCCAGCACAGTTCCGCCAGGAGAGTTGACCCTGAACACGACAGCCTTGACGGTGGAGTCGGCTCTCACCTTGGCGATGATGCTTGCGAAACGGTCGCCGCTGATGTTGTTCGGGTCGTCCTGCTCCAGAATATTCCCGTTGGCGTAGATGACTGCGATTTTCTTCTTTGCGGTCAGATTAGGAGTGGCCTTAGCCGCGGCATAGTCGCTGAACGGAATGAATTTCACGTCCTTGTAACAGTCCTTGCCCGCAAGGTCCGCAAGTTTTTCCTTATACTCCTCTACAGAAAGGACCCCGTCGGCCAGATTATGATTGACCATGTCCTCCGGAAGGGCGATTGAGAGGTGGTCGATGAAGTAGTCGAGTGAATCCATGCACACGCCCCGGCTTTCAGCCGTCTCGGCTACGATGGTGTCCCACATCGAATCTATCATAGCCTGATTCTGCTCCATATTCTCAGGGCTTGGAGCATTCTTGACATACATCTCGCCGGCGCTCTTGTACTTTCCGTGGCGGATGAGCTGGTAATTGATACCGAGTTTGTCCAGCAAGTCTTTGAGGAACAGCATTCTGCCGCTGATTCCAAGCATGAAGGTGTTGCCTCCGTGATGGCTGGTCGTGTAGATTTTGTCGGCCACCGAGGCAAGGTAGTAGGTTCCGGACGTGAAGGCCTCGCCGTATGCTATCACCGCTTTGCCGCTCTTCCTGAAATCAGTGAGAGCCTTGCGGAGTTCCTCCAGTTTGCTGAGGCTGGTGGCGATTCCGTCAGTCTTGACGAGAATGTATTGTACTCCAGGATCCTCGGCGGCCTTGTGGATGGCTGTAATCGCGTCATAGAGTCCGACCAGTGCTACCTCGTTGCCTTGGATTGAGGTAAGTGGGTTGCTTTCCTGGGTCTGTTCGGCGACAGCGAATCTGGACATGTCCATCAGCAGGACCCCTTCTTTAGGAATGGCTGCGCCGGAGCCTCCGGAGAATGACGCCGCGGAGGCGATCATTGACCCGAGCATCATAAAGAACATGATGAACTTCACAATGCCCCAGATGAACAGGCCGCACAGCACGGCCAGCACCCATTTGACGAATTCTTTTGTGTTCATATTCTTGAAAACGTTTTGGTTTCTTCTAATTAGATTATTAGTGCAAAGTTAAGCATTTTCTTAATATTCAATCACTATATTCTTCCACAAATTGCTTCACATTTGTGACATCATGACAAAAGATGCCGGCGCAATTATTTCATAGGATGGTTTGGCCATGTTTGTACATCAGAAGTGCGTTTCTTGTACCAATGAGGGTCTTGGCCTATTTGGTGCACCAGCAATGCTCTACCTGTACCAATTGCCTATTTGGTGCACAAAAAATAGGTCGTACATTTTTTGGTAATTATATAGCCGTTGACTACAATTGTGCATAAGTCGTTGACAGACAAATTATTGCTACTATAATACTTATTTTGCCGTAATTGCCTTAGTGCCAGTATAATAAGTAAAAAGTTAGTAAACTCCTATATGGTTTCCCATTTTTTTTGTTATATGAGTGTAGGGCAATCACGCTCCGGCTAAAGTTCAAGTTGTGTGCTTCTATTATCCTTTCACGAACAGTCTTGAACTGTCTTTCTTGTCCAACCTCGGAACCGTGACCGTGTCTCTTTGGAGAATCTGACCACTGGTGAAATTCAGGGATATGCCGGAAACAGCTCTATTGGTACTATGGTAATTCCTGTTGTGTCAAATTCAGAATATAGAATGGACATCGTTACCGAAAATGACCGGAGTTACTTCGCACAGTTTTTTGCGTGGGATTACGAATGATTTACGCTATAGTAATGTGTAAAGTAATGTGTAAAAAATAAGTTGCATCAGTTGCTAGGTTTGATGAGGTAGTTCCA
>DCMG01000040.1 GCA_002321335.1 Bacteroidales bacterium UBA1628
GTCACAAAACAGATCACCTCAATCAGAACGAAGATATCCTTGACGGGGAGCGCGCTTTTCAGCAATCAGTCAATAATGCAGAGCGGCAACCTCGTCGATGTCTTTTGGCAAAGCACAGCGATATCTCCGTCGCTGTATTCCCATCCTCTTGATTGGTTGGAACTTGACTATTCGGGAGAGTTCGCCAAGACTTCGTCAAATTACGGTTCCGTCCGCAAACACTACCTCTCCCAAAGCCACGACATCGCCCTTAAACTCCTCCCCGGTGACACCTTCCAGTTCAAAGCCGGAGCGGAAATATCCCGCCACCAACTCACAGATGGCCTCACAAAGACAATGGCCCTGCTTGACTGCGGTCTGTCGTTCCGCAACCGCTCGTTGCAGCTCTCCTTGGATCTGCGCAACCTCCTGAACCAGAAATCCTACTCTTACTCAATCTACAGCACCGTCAACACCTTCACCTACGACTACCGTCTCCGTGGCCGCGAGCTGATCCTGACATTAAGATTCACTCTGTGAGCGCGTCGTCCGGTGATGTTGTAGGCATTGGAGACGGGTTGGGCTCCTGGAGGATGTGTTCAGGGCAAGTCTATACATATCACCTAACAAGCGATCTTGCGTCGCAACCAAGCACTGTTGCCAGGCGGAAAACCGTGCCGGCTTCGGCCTTGGCAATGGACTGTTTGCCTTGCTCGTAGGCGCGAATCATCCTTATGGACGTGCCTGACCGGTCAGCCAATTCCTGTTGGGTCAAGCCACACAGCATTCTTTGTACTTTTAGTGGGCTCTCATGCTCCTTTGCCTTCATCATACATAGTGCGACTTCAATGAACTTGCTCAGATCCGCTTCGTGAAGTGTCGGGTACAAAGCGATTACGGACTGGATTGTCAGACCATCAAGCCGGAACCTTTCAAATGTATGTCCAGTAAACCATTGAAGATAGGAAATGACCCATCCGGCCCAGAATATGTCTGACCGGTCAGCCAGCACATAGTCAATGTTATCAACAACTCCTCCGGTCGTTTCAATGACCTTGTCGGCGAACTCAATTCCCGACATTCCGACCAAATAACGTGGGTTGCCGCTTTCGAACTGGCGCACGGGCTCACCAACGAGAAGTCTGTCGTAATATTCATCAACTCCTCCTTTGCAGGCGACCGCCCCATAGTCAAGCGACACGGCAAAATTCATCATAGCATCCTCAAGGTAGATTTCATCGTAAGCGCGGATCATCGTTGCTGATTTTATTTCTGATTATGTCTATAATGTACAATCCGTCAAGAGGTGAGTTTTGTTTATCTTTGCGGAAAGCTTCTCTTGCCAAGCGGTCTCTGGTCGCTTTTCGAGGGTAGAATATCTCATTGTTAGCCACTTCCGCCTTCACAAAACTCAATCGACCGAATGCTCTTTCTGATTTCAAGACTACTTGTTCTCCAAGTTTGCCCAACTTCATTGCCCGTTCCAATTGCTCAAAAGAGATGGTGTTGTTCAAGAAAGCCCCCGCGAAAGAAAAATACGAATCGTCTGCCCTATAGCCTCGGATGACATCGTAATCCTCGTACCGAGGCAAAAATGAGTCGTGAATATACTTCCTTGCTGTTTCCGGCAACCCTTGTCCTATGGTAAACGTTCTGTTTTCCAGCAGGATAGCCAACCAATTGAGAATATGATAATCTCCGCATGACAAGTCAATCACTTTCAGTCCTTCGTCCCGAAAGATATATTCATTGGCGAATCCATCATTATTCTCAGTGCATGCCCATTCCTTGGCCAAATCCAGCCGCTCCGTGCAGTAGAAGCCAAGTCCATAGTCATTGTGCCTGTTCCCATGACCGAAAACAGGGACTTCGATTATGTTTGCCGAACCGTGGTACAAAGTAATCATAACGCAAATAGTGACTTTATAACGTCACTCTACAAATGTAGCCATTTTTGAGATTATTACCAAACTTGGATGAGGATTCCTCTCTTGGTTATCGACCTACGAATGGAATGGGTGAATTTTGTGTCAAATAGTGTGTCTATATTTGCCCCTTTTTGTTATTTTTGAAATCTAAAAATTTATGGACATGATGAAGGATGTGAAGGTGATAATTTTCGATGCGGATGACACGCTGTGGGACAATCAGTCGTACTTCGACAAGGCTGAGGATGTGTTCACGGAGGAATTGAAGGAATATGGCACTGCGGAGGAGTTGTCGGAGACGTTGTTCGAGACAGAGTCTAAGAATATGCCGATTTTGGGCTATGGGGCGAAAGCCGTCTGCATCTCAATGATGGAGACCGCCTTGAGGGTGTCTGACAGCAAGGTTCCGGGCGAGAATCTTTCACGAATATTATCGAGCGCGAAGTCGCTTCTCAGCCTTCCGGCCACGCCGCTTCCCGGAGTTGAGGACACTTTGAAGGCTTTGAAAGATTGTGGGCGCTACAGGTTGGTTGTCTTGACAAAGGGTGATATGCTCGATCAGGAAAACAAGCTAAGGCGCTCAGGGTTAAGTGATTATTTCGACAGAATTGAAGTGGTCTCCAATAAAGGCAAAAAGGAATATCTTGACCTCTGTCAAAGCGAAGGCGTCTCTCCTGAAGAAATAGCGATGGTCGGGAACTCATTCAAGTCTGACATTCAACCAGTCATCGAGATTGGAGGCTACGGCATTTATATTCCTTTCCGCACCATGTGGCAGCATGAGGTGACAGAAGAGTTCGAACATCCGAACATCACCCGCCTTGATTCTTTTGATCAACTAAGAAAGATATTCATTGACAATGAATAGGAAGCAACCTGACAAGATTTTGGTGCGCGGAGCGAAGGTTCACAATCTGAAGAATGTGGATGTGGATATTCCGCTCGGAAAGATAGTTGGGGTCGCTGGAGTGTCGGGTTCCGGAAAGTCATCGCTTGCGCTTGGGGTGCTGTATTCAGAAGGCTCAAGGCGGTACCTTGAGTCACTTTCCACTTACACCAGAAGGAGGATGACTCAGGCGGCGAGGGCTGACGTGGATGAGGTTCTGTACGTCCCGGCGGCCCTGGCGCTTCATCAAAGGCCGGGAATCCCGGGCATAAGAAGCACTTTCGGTACGGGTACGGAACTTCTTAACAGCCTTAGGCTTATGTTCTCAAGGTTGGCAAGTCACCGCTGCCCTAACGGTCACTATGTCGAGCCGTCTTTGCTGGTGGCGGCGGGGAAGGAGCTTGTCTGCCCTGTGTGCGGAGAGTATTTCTACGCTCCGTCCGCCGAGGAATTGTCGTTCAACAGTCAGGGAGCGTGTCGTAAATGCGACGGAACAGGTACGGTAAGGACAGTTGACGAATCCACACTCATTCCTGATGAGAACCTTACGATAGACGAAGGGGCCGTCGCTCCTTGGAACACGCTGATGTGGTCGCTGATGAAAGATGTCTGCCGGGCCATGGGTGTTCGCACGGACGTGCCATACAAGGATCTGACGGACAAAGAAAAAGACATTGTCCTCCACGGACCGGCCGAGAAAAAACACATTTTCTACAGATCCAAGACCACAAACGAGGCAGGGGAGTTGGATTTCACTTTCTTCAATGCCACCTACACTGTCGAGAACGCTCTGGCCAAGGTCAAGGATGAGAAGGGGATGAAGCGGGTCGAGAAGTTCCTGAGGCTTGATGTCTGCCCGGACTGCGGAGGAACAAGACTTTCCGATGCGGCAAGGGCGCCGAGGCTTAGGGGAATATCACTGGCCGAGGCATGCACGATGACCCTTACGGAGATTGTGGAATGGGTCAAAGGCGTTCCTGCCTCACTTCCTGAGGAGATGATGCCTATGGCCGAAAGCATCTGCGAGTCGTTTCTGGACACGGCCAAGCGGTTGATGGACTTGGGAATAGGCTATCTGTCTCTTGACCGCTCGGCAGCGACTCTATCGACCGGGGAGCGGCAGAGAATGCAGCTGGCGAGAGCCGTGAGAAACCGCACGACCGGAGTTCTGTACGTTTTGGATGAGCCATCGATCGGCCTTCATCCATCGAACATCATCGGCCTTTGCGGCGTGATGGAAGACTTGATAGCGGATGGAAATTCGGTTATCCTTGTCGATCACGACACACAGATTCTGACCAAATCCGACTGGATGGTCGAAATGGGACCGGGAGCCGGCTCGAACGGCGGCGAGGTGATAGCGCAAGGCACGATCAAAGACATTGAGGCCAATGAATATTCAAGGATAGGTCCTTTCCTTTCAGGTGTGGCTTCTGTTAAAGTCCGACCACAGATAAATGATGCTGACATATTCATTGAGGGGAAGATAGTAATGGAGACAGATGCCATTCACACCGTCAAGCCTCTTAAGGTAGAGATTCCTAAAGGGCGTCTGACAGTAGTCACAGGGGTCTCCGGATCCGGAAAGACAACTATGGTGCTTGAAAGCCTTATTCCGGCCCTTCAAGCGAAGATCACTGGTCATGATTTGCCAGCGCATGTGAAGTTGATAGATGCTGAAGGAATACGTCAGGTCAAACTCATAGATGCCTCACCGATAGGCATCAACGTGCGCTCGACCGTCGCCACCTACGCCAACGTCCACGATGAGCTGAGAAAAGTTTTCGCCAAGACTCCGGACGCAAAGAAGCACGGCTACAAGGACGGGGATTTCTCCTACAACACTGGCAAGCTACGCTGTCCTACTTGTGACGGAACCGGTGTGATAAGCCTTGACGTACAGTTCCTTCCGGATGTTGACATCCCGTGTCCTGACTGCCGTGGGTCGAGATATTCAAAAGTCGCCGGAAGCATCCGGAGGGAGAATGCCGCCGGAGAGTTCCATTCGCTGCCGGAGCTTATGGACATGGACATCAATTCCGCCCTTGACGCCTGCGCGGATCTCAAGCTGATCAGCCAGCGGCTCCGGGTCCTGCGGGATCTCGGCCTTGGTTATCTGACGTTAGGTGAGGAGACTCCAAGCCTGTCTGGCGGTGAGGCCCAGAGGCTTAAACTGGCCAGCGAGATGGGCAGGGGACAGGGCGACTCAGTCTTCGTGTTCGACGAGCCGACCATCGGCCTTCACTCCTCCGATGTCATGACACTCTTGAAGGTTTTCCAGAGCCTCATCGATCACGGAGCCACGGTCATCGTCATTGAACACGATCTCGATGTCATCCGCAACGCTGACTACGTCATCGACATGGGGCCTGGCGGTGGCTCGGAAGGAGGACGGATCGTCGCGACCGGCACTCCGAGGCAAATCAGTGACTCAAAAGAAAGCTTTACTGGACATTTTATATAATTTAACGAATATGCGGAAGATTGTCACCACTATCATTGTGTTGTTCTATTCCATCTGCCTTTTTGCGCAGAATGGAAAGGTGGTCACAGAAGAATGGCTGAAAGATAATTATACCAAGAGGGAAGTGATGGTTCCCATGCGTGATGGGGTACGGCTATATACTGCTGTCTATGAGCCGGTTGGGGCGATCGAGGCCAAACCTGTGATGCTTGTCCGCACTCCATATTCGCTCAAACCCTATGGCTTTGAATATGGAGATGAGCCTTCGAAAGACAGGTTTCCATATTCATCAGGAATATGGGGTGATTTGCTCAATTATGCCGCTGACGGCTACGTGATTGTTTTCCAGAATGTGCGCGGCACATTCCTGAGCGAAGGGGATTTCGAGAACATCCGTCCGCATGTTAGCGGGAAGTCCGGCGGAAAAAAACGGAAAAACATTGTTGACGAGGCAACGGACACTTACGATACTGTGGAGTGGCTCCTCGCCAACACCGTCAGCAATGGCAACGTCGGAGTGAAAGGCACATCGTACCCTGGCTTTTACGCCACGATGGCGGCTCTTTCCAGACATCCGGCAATAAAGGCGGTCTCTCCTCAAGCCCCTGTCACCGATTGGTTTCTAGGCGATGACGCGCATCACAACGGGGCGCTTTGCCTTGCGGATTGCTACCGTTTCGGCTCATCGATGTACAGGGCGCGAAAGGCTCCTTCTACGAAAGGTCTGTCAAAACTGGTGAGGATCGACAGCGATCTCTATGAATATTTCCTCGGACGCCCCATGCATGAACTTTCTTCATACTTCGGTGACACTTTGGCGTTTTGGAACAGTATGGCCGCTCATCCCGATAATGACAGATTCTGGAAGGACAGGAATCCGTGTCGACATTTGAAGGATATCAAGCCGGCGGTTCTTGTCACTGGAGGATTTTACGATGCCGAGGACTGCTACGGCGCTTTCAAGACCTACAGCGAGATCGGCAGACTGTCCCCGGAATGTGACCTTTTCCTTGCCGTTGGACCATGGTACCACGGAGGTTGGAACAACCGGAAGGCGAATCATCTTGCCGAAGCCTGGTTCGGAGAGGAGTCCGGTGCTTTCTATTTAGATGATATCGAATATCCTTTTTTCGTCTATTTTCTTGAAGGAAAAGGGAGTGCACCGGCTAAGGTGAATGTCCTTCCGTCCGGGGAGACTATGAAATCTCGAATGAAGGGCGTGAAATCAACGGCGCTTTGGGAAACATATTCCTCGTGGCCGCCATCAGATGCGACAGCGACCAGAATCTCCCTTTGCGGAGCGGATTCTTTGACTTTGAATATGCCGGAGAGGCTTGACGTCGAGGCCTTCCGGAGTTTCACGTCTGATCCGGCGAATCCTGTTCCGTATATGGACGTAAATTCCAGTGGCCGTGACCGTGGTTACATGACCGCAGACCAGAGTTTCGCGTCAGCCAGGCAGGATGTCCTTACATATTCGGGAAAGGTTCTTTCTGACACACTTCATTTGGCGGGACCGGTTAACGTGCATATCGAACTGAGGCTTGACCTGCCGGATGGAGGATATTCAAAGACTCTTGACGCAGATATGGTGGTGAAGTTGATTGATGCCCGTCCAGACGGCTGCCAGATGTTGGTACGAGGTGACGTGATGCCGCTCCGATACCGTGATGGATTCGGTAAATCAAAGTCGACAGGGTCTGGCAAAGTTGTAAGTGTGGATTTCTCCATGTGTGACATTGACCACAGGTTCCTCCCAGGCCATTCTTTGATGATACAGATTCAGGGCAGTTGGTTCCCGCTCATTGCGATGAACCCTCAGAACTTTGTCAAGAATCCTTTCCATGCAAAGAAAGAGGACTATCGACCTATAAATATCTCGGTGTCCTCGCATTCTTATATAGAATGTGGTAAAGTTCCTGCCAGCAGGTGATAAAACAATTATGTTTAATATCGTAACAAAAAAGTTAATAGGCTGATATGCTGCCGGATTACATATTTGATTTGATAGATGGAATCGCCGAAAGGCACAGTAAAGGAGACTTCAGTTCCACTACGGAGGACGAGCGGAAAGTTCTCGGACAAATCGATGTGGCCATAGACAGTGGAGACATCGAGTTATACCCGATGAAGGCTCTTCTGGCTTCCAGCAACGACTGGAACACCGGGCTTATCACACGTATGGGATTGTTCAAGATCATCCTTAAAGAAGGAATTGAGAATGGATCCCTCGCTCCGGAAAATGAATATGCCTGGGAGTGGCTCGGAGCCGCTGCCACGAACAACAATCCAGAAGAATTCATGGATGATATGACGCTGTACTATTCCATTCTCTCCGATGCCGCCGAATCTGGTGTCACTGTCGCTTTGGACATTATGGACAGGATTTGGGAACCAGAGAACATAATAGAGGAAGATTAACCGGTATATTTAATGTGGCTATGACAGGAATGAAGTTGGGCTTCATACAATGGAACGATCCTTTTGACCGCAAAGCCTCCAGCGGAACTCCGTACAAGATGGCGGAGTCGCTGCGGAAAAGAGGTTTCGATGTAGTGTGGGTTCGAGCCCGCAAGGATGGTTTGTTCAGGTTGTATTCCAGGTTGGTCAGCCTTTTTAACCGTATGTCTCCAAAAAGAATCGATGCGTCGCATTCTGTCATCGGAGCTTCGCTGGTCTCAAGGACCTTGGACAAGACTGCCATCGCCTCTTGCGATGCCCTTTTCGCACCTTTTTCAAGTGAATGCCTGTACCTGCTGAAAACCGGCAAGCCTGTCGTGTACCTTTCTGACGCGACTTTCAGAATCATGAATGGTTATTATTTCCGGAATCTCTCGAAATGTTCAATCCATCAAGGTGATATGATTGAGAGTCATTCCATCGGTCTGGCCGCTGAGGTGATTGTCTCTTCAGACTGGGCTGCCGAATCAGTGGTTTCAGACTACGGAAAGGATCCGGCCAACGTCCATGTACTGGAATTCGGCGCCAACATCGATGAAAAAGACATCGTGCCGGGAACGTCCGGATATGAGGGACATCTCGATCTGCTTTTTCTTGGTGTGGATTGGGTTCGCAAAGGCGGAAGTGTCGCAGTTGAAGCCTGCCGCTGGCTGAACGACAACGGCATTCCTTCCACTCTTCATGTGGCAGGAATCAAGGATTTGCCGGTGGAAATCCGGAATTTGCCTTATGTGGATCATGTCGGTTTTCTGAACAAGAATATTCCTGAGGATTATCAGAGGTTGGTCGATTTGATCCGAAAATGCCATTGCTTGTTGTTGCCGACCCTGGCCGAGTGTTCGGCCATCGCTTTCTGTGAAAGCAGCGCGAACGGTCTTCCAGTATTCTCGCATCGGACAGGAGGTGTCGGAAATTATGTGATGGACGGCGAGAACGGATGGCTGCTGCCATTGGGCTCTACAGGCGAGGATTTCGGAAGAAAGATCAAGGAGTGTCTGGACTCCGGAGAGTTGGAACGAATGAGCGAAACCGCCAGAGAACTCTACCGTCGTAAACTCAACTGGAATGTCTGGGCTGAGAAAGCGGAGCGGATTATCGTTGAGGCAGTGTCCTCGGGCGCGGAATGAAAACAGCGTGACTTCCGCTCAGATTCCTTTATGCTTGTTCCGAGCACCGGCTGTGTCCTGCCGGCCAGGAATATCTCGGGGAAATGTTGTCATTCCTCATATTTTCTAAAATAATTTGGGAACATTCCGGAAAAAATACGTATAATAGCAGTGTATATTAAAAACGAACTGTTATGAAAAAGAATCTGAGAAGATTTGTCGGGGGCGCTTTGCTCCTGATCGCCACGGCTTGTGGCAAGACCGGCACTGATCCTAAGCAAGAACCGACTCCCGGCACAGATCCGGAGCCGACTCCGGTTGTGGCGGAAGATCTGAGCAAGAACGGAACTTCCAACTGCTATGTTATTTCTAAGGAAGGCGACTACTCCTTTGACGCAACAGTAAAAGGTAACGGAGCTGCCACGGAAGGACTTGATGCTCCTGGGAAGATGGCGCCTGATTCAGCGGCGCTGGTTTGGGAGACCGCCAAGGGTATGATTACTGATGTCGCGATCAAGGACGGGAAGATAGTGTTCAAGGCTTCGTCTCAGAACGGCAATGCCGTGATCGCCGCTTATTCCGCAGACAAGACCATCATCTGGAGCTGGCACATCTGGTTCCCTGAAGAGGAAATCAAGACTGTCGAGACAAAGACGGGCTACGAGGTTATGAATATGAATATAGGCGCTATGACTTCCGCGTTCGGCACGACTCCTGACGTGAAGCCTTACGGTTTGCTGTATCAGTGGGGACGTAAGGATCCGTTCCCGTCCGCTCCGACGGTTACCGGCGATGAGAAGACCCTTCCTGTTCCTGTTTACGGCCCTGATGGAACTGAAGTGAAATTCACCTATTCCCTTTGGAGTTCGGTGGAGAACAACACCATTGACTATTCAATCGCAAATCCGACAAAATGCCTTTCCAACTATCACCAGTACGCCACCTGCAAGGATTGGCTGAAGGCTTCCGACAGCAATGACGCTTTGTGGGGAAATCCGAATGGAGGCGACAGGGATTCAGACAACAAATACATCAACAAAGGCTCCAAGTCCTACTATGATCCTTGCCCGGTTGGCTACCGTGTACCTCCGGCTGACGTGTTCAGGACATTCACGACTTCAGGAGGATATTCCCAGGATCCTTCCACGTTCGATGTTGTTGACGTGAACGAGGATGGAGTGATTGACGGGCTAGACTATAACTATGGTTGGTCATTCAAGATGAAGGAGGGGAGTCTGTTTTTCCCGGCCGCTGCTCGTTTCGATGGCTCCTATGCCATGTTGATGGGGTCAAAGAGCGGACTGTGGGGATCATATTGGGGAAACACTCCGGCAAAATCATACGGAACCGCGACAGGCTTTGGTTTCTGTGTATTGGCTTTTATGAGCGAGGCCGCCGGTACTTCCGTTTCTGCCACAGCATCTGCCAGCCGCGCCGACGCATACTCAGTCCGCTGCATCAAAGAATAAGGAATATAATGCTTCGGTCTATCAAGCAGAGAATTGGTTCTAAAAAAGTAGAGGAGAATGTCTGCTGAAGAAATAGACCGAAGTGGCTTGTGTGTGAATTAAAGAGGATGGTGAGATTTTCTCACCATCCTCTTTTGTAAGGAATTATTTACGAATTGATCACCAATGTGCTAAATTGTTGATTGTTAATTGCTGATAAGGCGCTTGATAAGAGTGTTGTTTCTTGAAATTCGTTGAATATCAATGCGATAATCATCACGTCGACCAATATATAGTTTCCAAAGAAAAGAAAAGTTGATGCCAATGATGAAATGTAAGGTAAAATCAGTAATTTTGCAATCTTGTTATTTTTGACGAGTATGAAAAAAACGGCTGAATTGGTAAATGGCTATAAATCAATGAATGAGGTTCATTATTTCTCGGATGTGCTGAAGGAATATGAACTCCCGCTTTTTCATACTATTGGCGAAGTGGAGCCGGGGCGGCTTAAAATGTTGTCGCTGTTTTCAGGATGTGGTGGAATGGATCTTGGGTTCGAGGGCGACTTTATCTGTAATGTAAAATCAGTGCCGAAAGATTCAGGGTGGATAGACAAAAAGGTCAATAAGAATTGGGTGCTCCTGAAAAAAAATCGTTTCTCTACCATATTCGCAAATGACATTTTGGAAGAAGCCTATCTTACTTGGACAAACTACATGCAGCGTTACGGGAAAGATCCGTCAATCTATCATCTGGAAAGTGTTGTGGATTTAGTTAAACTTCATCATTGCGGAGTTAAGGTTTTTCCGGAGGATGTTGATATTCTGACAGGCGGTTTTCCGTGCCAGGATTTTAGTGTTGCGGGTAAGCGATTGGGTTTCAATTCAATTACGTCACACGATGGTAGTAAACTTCCAGAAGAAATTCCTTCAGAAGAGAATAGGGGAAAGCTTTATTTTTGGATGAAGCAAGTCATAGATATCACGAAACCTAAGATTTTTGTTGCTGAGAATGTCAAGGGATTGACGAATCTCGGAAATGTCAAGAATATCATTCAAAAAGACTTTTCTCGCGCAGGTGGAGATGGTTATATAGTTCTGCCTCCGAGAGTGCTTCACGCAGGAGATTATGGTGTTCCTGAAACACGTGAGCGTGTGATATTCATAGGAATAAGACGTTCGTCATTGAATGAGAAAGCAAGATTGATTCTAGAAAGTGATAATATTCCTGACGAGTATTACCCTTACCCTAAACAGACGCATAAATATACTATGCATTCAACAGGGACTATAGATCCTGTTTCCTGCAAAGATGTTTTTGAAGGAATACTTGAGCCAGAGGAGAGCCTTGATTTGTCTCAAATGTTTTATTCCAAGGCGAAGTATATGGGAAAACATTGTCAGGGGCAGACAGAGATTCATATTGAAGGGTTGGGACCCACTATTCGTTCTGAGCATCATGGCAATATTGAATTTAGGAGACTATCCGCTGAACACGGAGGACAGAATATTAATGAGTTGGAATCTGGGCTTAAAGAACGTCGTTTGACTCCTCGTGAGTGTGCGATGATCCAGACTTTTCCGCCTGATTACCCTTTTGTTAGGTATAAGGATCATTCCAAGCATTTTCAAGTAAGCCAATCAGGGGCCTATAAAGTTATCGGGAATGCGGTTCCTCCAGTGTTGGCTTATAATATAGCTAGGCGTCTGCAGGATTTATGGCCACTTTATTTTGAATAATATGGAAGAAAAGAATATCATAGCTATTCGTAAGGAAGATGTGACTGCCGCTGACTCCGCATTTTCCTACTTGATGAAGAAAACCGAGGGCAACCTTAATGAAAAGGCACGAAGAAATATCCTGGAATATAAAAACTTGACCGCATCGCAGCTTGAAAGGGTCTCAATGACAGCGATTCAAGAATGCTGTGAGGGGACACCTTTTCGGCATGAGGAAATCAAATTGATATCAGGTTTGAGATTCCCGGATATTATTGCAGAACGGTACTATGGTGTTGAAGTAAAGTCTACGAACAAAAACCATTGGACTTCTACGGGGAGCAGTATAGTGGAAACCACTAGAGACAAGGATGTTGAAAGCATCTATATGCTCTTTGGAAAATTAGGTGGTACACCTGCTGAGTTCAAGTGTCGCCCATATCAGGATGTTCTGTATGAGATAGCTGTCACTCATTCTCCAAGATATTTGATTGATATGAACCTGAAATCAGGGGAAACGATTTTTGACAAAATGTCTGTTGGATATGATGATCTGAGAACTTCTCCTGATTCAATCTCAAAAGTCAAACGTTACTACAAGTCTAAGGCTGAGGCTAATGGTAATCAGATGCCTTGGTGGATTTCCAGTGATGAAGAAGCGGCTGTAAGTATGAATATCCGTTTGTGGAAAGATTTGTCAGCTAATGAGAAAGCGGATTTGATAGCACAAATCATAGTTTTGTTTCCAGAAGTCGTTTCAGGTAAGTATGGTAAGGCTGCCTTGTGGTTAGCCGGGGCAAAAGGGATAGTATGCACGAATATCAGGGATTTGTTTTCAGCAGGAGGAAAAGTGCGAATTGTTGGTGACCAGACATTGAAGTCACCTCTTCCTAAAGTTGTGAAGACTTTGCGTGATAAGTTTGACCGTGTGAAATCTTTACTTAAAAACGATTCTCCAATTTTGGACTATATTTACGAGTATAATCCTGCTTTGTTATGTGGAAATTTGTATGAATCTTGGCTATCAGAGATCACTAAGGAATTGCCATATATGGCGGAAGTTCCGATTCGATCTATTCTTGAGGACAATCTTGATTTGAAATAATAGTGTGTTTACCAGAATAGTTTTTTCGTGTCCTCGTATTTATAAGAGTTTTTACATTGTGGAGATAGTGGAAATAGCAAAAGGAATGAGCGGGTGCCCATTCCTTTTGTGGAGCATAGGAGGATCGAACTCCTGACCTCAAGATTGCGAACCTTGCGCTCTACCAGCTGAGCTAATACCCCATTCGGATTGCAAATATACAAAAAAACATTCACGAATCCATTATATTCAAGGAAATTTCATCGTTTGGACATGAACCGCTGATTATCTTGTTGATGCGATGAAATCCTTATACCTGACGAAATCATCAGGAAGCGGCATGTCATAGACTTTGCTTCTTAGGAATGCTCCGAAATCCTTGATGTCGGAATGGAGGGACTGTTCCTCCACGGTAAGTATTTCTCCGACCCCTACACGTATTCTCCTATGTTTTTTATTGACTAGTTCATGAGGAAGCTGCATCAGGCGGATTCTCCAGTCGATGAGCCCCAAATAGTAGAACCACATGGAATTATGGTCGAAAAACCTGATAGGCACGATCGGAACCTTGGCTTTTTGAATAAGCCTGAGAACTGGTTCCTGCCACTCCCTGTCCCTTATCTTCATCTCTTTCAGACTAAGGTCCGAAACAGCGCCTGAAGGAAAGAATCCAATCGGTTTGCCATCGTGGAGCCGTTCAAGAACCTCACGGACTCCTTGAATATTCTTGGCCGTGATGCCCTTGTTAAGATTGTTCTTGGGATTAACAACGATGAGGCTGGGGCGCAGCGCTTCTACAAGAGCGAGAAACTCGGTTACCATCACCTTGAAGTCAGGCCTCAGATGCCCGATAAGGTCAATGAGAATGACTCCGTCCATCCCTCCGTAAGGATGGTTGCTTACCGTAATGAACGGACTGTCAGGCAGATTCTGAAGCCTTTGTGATCCTCCCAAATGGTAATTGACTCCAAGCCTGTCCAGCAGGGCGCCGGCGAAATCCGCTCCCTGATATTTATCAATAGTGTCGTACAGGTCGGACAGTGTCTTTATTGAAAGAATCTTCCGCAGTACCCGCACGACAGCATTGCCGAATTTCCCTTTGAAAGCCGGCGCGATCTGCTCAATCTGTTCTACAGGAAGAAGCGGCATTACTTGTCGTCACTCTTTGGCATCGGATCCATCTTTGCGTAGCCCTTTGCGTCACTGATGATTGTCACAAGGTATATGATAACAAGCAAGGCCAGTATGACAAGGCCGGCGACATCAAGCGCCCTGAGGTCGATGTCCTTTCCGAAGATCCTGATCACAGTGCAGAATTCCCTGAGAGGCTTTATGAATATAAACAAGGAGGTGAGGATGATGGCGATCACCCTGAACTCCGTCGGTCCAAGTTTGGCGTAGGTGAGCCGGAACTCGCTCTTGAGATGAGCGTTCACGCTGACATTCACCGTAAGGCAAAGATATACAACGAATATCATCAACGCCAGATCCAGGCGCATAAGGTATGAGAGTCCAAGACCGATGAACATGAACGCCTCGTTTATGCAATCGACAGTGTGGTCAAGGTAGTAGCCATAGATCGGCCTTTGAGTCTTGCGGACTCTGGCCAGCGTCCCGTCCAGAGAATCGCCATACCAGTTCACAACGAATCCAAAGCAACTGAGCCATAGGAAATTGATGTTGACTCCGCTGAGGATGTACCCGGCTCCGATCATGATGGCCCCGAGCGTGCCGATGGCTGTGAGTGTGTCTGATACGACCCATTTCGGCTGCCTTTCGGCCAGCCAGACAAGGGCCTTCTTCTCGACTCCATTCAGGATGGAAGTCTGTATTCTATCCGCTTTCTTGTCTGCCATATTCAATTATGTGTTAGATGTTCTTGATGTAGATCCTGGCTCTCTTATGGAGGTGATGCTCGAATTTGCCCCAAAGGTTCTGCACATTGTGGTTCTCCTCCAGTTCACGGGTGCTCTCGACGTATTTGATGCCGTTCTTGTGCATTCCCTTGCCGATCTTGGAGATAATCATCGCATTCACACCCTTGTCCTTGTACTCGTTGGATATCGCGATCAGCAATGCGTCGATCGTGTCATTGTGATGAAGCGCCCTGAGTATGTGGATGAACCCGAAAGGAAACATGTGCCCTTTCGCCTTCTGAAGAGCCTTTGACAATGACGGCAGCGTGATTCCGAACCCGACAACCTTATCGCTTTGGTCAACGATGACGGAGACATAGTCCAGATTCAGGTTCGGGAAGAATTGGTCCTTGAGATCCTCGCACTGGGCGGGGGAGAGTTCTGAGAATCCGTGCAGGACGGAATAGCATTCGTTCATGACACGGAATATTCCGTCGGCGTATTTGTGGAGCAGTTCATTTTTGTTCCTGTAGTCGCCTTCCTTGAGATTGTAACGTTCCCCGATCATCTCGGCGAAATGGAAATAACGGTCGAGATTGTCCGGAACCGTGATCCTGTATTCCACGAAATCAGTCTCTTTCGTGAAACCCTCCTTCAGGAGCATCGGCTCGTAGTAGGGAGCGTTGTACTTTCCGTAGGCGGTGGGAAGCTGGTCGAATCCTTCGACAAGAACTCCGGAGATGTCGAACTCAAGGAATCCTACCGGTCCCTCGATGACCTCCATTCCCTTTTCTCCGGCATATTCCTTCACCTTTTCCATAAGGGCGTGAACAACTTCCTGCGAATCAACAAAGTCTATCCAACCGAAGCGACAGATTTTCTTGTCAACCTTTTTGTTGTACTTGTAGTTTATAATTCCCGCGACCCTTCCGACAATTTTCCCTTCTTCGTCGTATGCCATCCAATATTTACCTTCGCAAACCTCAAAGGCCCGGTTTTTGCCCGGAGTGAGGGTGTCAATTTCCATTGATTCGATCTGAGGAACGTAATATTCATTGTCTGCATACAATTCATTCGGGAACCGGACGAAACGTCTCAGATCCTGTCTGCTTGTCACTTCCTTGGTTGTAATAGCCATTGT
>DCMG01000138.1 GCA_002321335.1 Bacteroidales bacterium UBA1628
CGTTCTCGGTACTTGTTGTACTAATCTTTCAATATTGTCAATGAACTTTCCGTTACTTCCGAAACGGGCTGCAAAGGTAGCACTTTTTTCTTTCCCTCCAAACTTTTTCGCATGTTTTTTCACAAAAACTTAGCAAAAACAATAAAAAGGCGACCATCATCAATACCAAACCATCGGTGAAGTTCCCATATCAAACACTAATTCTCCACCCTTTACGATGTCGAAATATTCAATGAAAGGCTGTTTCAGAGGTTTGCCGTTCAGGGTGACGCTCTGGATGTAGCGGTTCTCATCGCTCAAACCGTCAGCCTTTATCCAGAACACACCTCCTGGGACCTTCAACTTAACGTCCGTGAATGCAGGAGCGCCGAACCAATACCTTGTGGAAGCGGGCTCTACCTCGTAGAATCCCAATGCGGAAAGGACGTACCATGCGGACATCTGGCCGGCGTCCTCATTGCCGCAAAGTCCGTCATCGGCGTTCTTATAGAACTCGGAATATATCCGGTGCGCCAGGTCTGCGGTCTTGTACGGCTCGCCCGCCATAGTATAAAAATAAATGACGTGGTGGCTCGGCTCGTTGCCGTGGGCATACTGACCAATCAGACCGGAAATATCCGGAGAGGCATCCTCACCGTCTATCCTGGAATCAGCGCAAAACAGAGAATCCAATCTCTCCACGAACTTCTCACGGGAGCCGTAGAAGTCCACAAGGCCGGAATAGTCATGAGGAGCGAGCCATGAATATTGCCATGCGTTCCCCTCGCAGTAGTCGTTGGCGCGATGCTCAGATGAATATGGATTGAACGGAGTTCTCCAGCCGCCATCGGATAAACGTCCCCGCGCAAACAAAGTCGTGGAATCCAAATAGTTGCGATAGGAATAGCTCCTGCTGCGGAAATATTCAGAATCATCACTCTTGCCAAGATAATCAGCAGCGGAGGCCACGGCAGCGTCCGCTATGGCATATTCCATGTCAAAGGCAATCGACTCAAGCATTTTGTCAGAAGGAATATAACCGTACTTCTGACGATAGTTGAGACCACGGATGGTGTCCATCATCGTCGTCTTCATAGCATCCCAGGCCAGATCCTTGTCAAAGCCATCGAAGCCTTTCACGACAGCGTCGGCGACAGCGATGACACCTGGGTTGCCGACCATGCAGTCGGTCTCGTTGCCGACCAGATGCCAGACCGGAAGACGGCCCTGCTTCTGATAAATCTTGAGCATCGAGGCAACCATGTCGTTCTCCCTGTCCGGGTGCAGGATTGTCATCAGCGGCATCTGGGCACGGTAAGTGTCCCAAAGGGAGAAAGTGGTGTATTCCGTCCTCGGATTGTCCACATCGCTGAAGACGGAAGGCATTATCATTGTGTGATAAAGAGCTGTGTAGAAGATGGTTCGGGCATCTGCTTCTAAATCTGAGGCGGTCAACTTGACCTTGGAAAGTTCCTCGTTCCAAGCCTTGCGGGCGGACTCGACGGTGGCATCGAAGTCCCAGCCCGGAAGCTCCGCGGACATATTCAAAGCCGCCTTTTCCTCGCTGGCCGGGGAGACCGCGACCTTCACCATCACCTGCTCCCTTTCCGTGGTGCGGAAACCGGCGCGGAAGTAGTTGACTGAATATTCCCGTCCATTCTCTGAATATTCCTTGGCGGTGAATTTGTCGAAGGAGTCGAACGGCTTCGAGAATTGGGCGCGGAAGAAGATTTTCTGGTCTTTGGCCCAGCCGGTGGAAAATCTGTAACCTTCTATGGTGCAGCTGTCTATAACATTGATTTTCGTGTCGTAAGCCCTGTCCCAGCAGCCTCCGTTCTCAAGGTCGAAGACAACGGCTGAACTGTCCGAAGCCGGGAAAGTGTAACGGCTGAAGCCGACCCTGGTGGTGGCTGTCATTTCGGCCGTGACGCCGTAACGGGTAAGCGGGACGCTGTAGTAGCCCGGCCTGGCGACCTCCTTGGTTCTGTCGGCGAACGACCACATTCCGGTAGCCTGAGCGGCTGCAATAGCCTCTGGAGAAGCATCTTTCGGCTCCTCTCCTCTTGAATATCTCACCGTTCCGACAACCGGCATGACCGTAATGTCAAAGAGGTCTCCGATCCCGGTCCCGCTGAGGTGCGTGTGCGAGAATCCGATGACCGTGGAGTCGCTGGAGTGGTAGCCGGAGCACCAGTCCCATTGTTGAGGAATGCTTGTCGGCCCCAGCTGAACCGCGCCGAAAGGCACGCTCGCCCCGACAAACACGTGCCCGTGGCCGCCGGATCCTATTCTGACGTTGACATAACTTGTATAGTCCTCCTGATCGGCTACGACCGGAGAACATGCCGCCAAGACACCAAAGGCGGCGATGATTACTGTCCTTATTGCTTTCATCGATGATGACTTAATGTTATCGTTCCGCTAATATACCTTATTTTAGTTCTCACGATTTAATAGTGAACCTTTTACTAAAAAAAGAGCTAATTGAAGTATCTTCAATTATGAAAGGGATTGTATATAAAAAAAGGGACGATAGATTATTTGTTATCTACAGTCCCTATAAATGAGGGAGCACAATGGCTTAAATTTCGGCCTAATTGCTGAACTACTGAATCAATGCAAAGACTAACCAATCTCTTCTATACATGAACTTGGACACTCTTCTGCAACTTCAAAAATCGTACTTGCTTCCTCTGTTCCAAAGTTTGCAGTATCAGATTTTGTCTTTTTGAAACAAGCGACATCTTTATTATTTAAAATAAAATGGTTAGGTGCTAATTCGACACATTTTCCACACCCAGTGCACTGGTCTTGATGAATTTGAAACGTTGATGATTCCATAAACTTGGTTATTAAATTCCTTTTGCAAATATATAATAAATTGGCATATATTTGCAATAAAAAAAAATGATGTTTCTGAAGAAATTATTGATTTTTACCATATTGATCAGCATTAATGCCTTATGGGCTTTGGGGCAAGCTGGCGAGTTTCGGAAGGAAGTTGCTCTTCTGGCAGATTCAATTGGCAATCGATATCCGGCGTCCGAGGGGGATTTGATGGCAAGGAAGCACTTGATGCGGAAGTTCGCAGATTACGGGTTGGAGTGCTATGAGAAAACTTTTGACATTACTGAATATATGTGGGGCGAAGGCAGCCTTCAATTAACTATAGATAGCACAATTACCCCATTTATATTCGGGAAGGATTTTGCGGTTCAGTCCCGCAGCACCACTGACACACTTTCTGCGGAATATGTGGTCATATTAGATGCCATACCTGATTCTTGTCATTGTCTGATGCAAGGCAAAGTGGTTATATGCCCTTACAAAGGCGACAGCGGCCGGACACCAAGCATTGCTGAAATGGAACGGGCGGGAGCGTTGGCTTCGATTTATGTGAATCCACCGCAAAGGAACGTAAAGCCAGTAATCTCGAAAGCCGGACGTATTTATGACACACATAAGATCCCAGTCCTTGTAATAAACAACAGCGGACTTACGAAATTCATTCCTCAAAGCGTCGCTGACACTTTAACGGGAAGCATCTACGCAGCACCACAGTCACATAGAATACAAATAGCTACAAAACATTATGAGAATCACTTGTCAGCGGCCAATATCATTGGCTTGAAACGAGGGTCGAGTGATGAGTACATAATCATTGGAGCACACTATGACACTCTTGCTCCTGACAATGAGAGCGGCGAACTCAGGCGAGGTGCGAACGATAACGCATCGGGAGTGGCGATGATGATGGCTCTAGCCAAACGAATGGATGTCATAACGACACATCACAACATTATATTCATTGCTTTTGGTGGAGAAGAGAAAGGATGCCTCGGATCAAGAGATTTCGTAGCACAAATGCCTTTCAAGAAAGAATACGTGAAAGAAATGATCAATCTTGATATGGTCGGCCGCCCACAACAGGGCATATTCTATTACAAGCAGTTCAACAGTACAACGATAAAGCCTAACGACATAATGCCACCAGCAACCCTCCACCTGACAGAAAGCGAAGATGCTTTGAGCGACCATTACGATTTCGTAAAAGAAAGTATACCGGCAACATATTTTCATACGGGTTCTGATCCTATGATTCACACAGTAGAAGACACCAGTGACAGACTTGATTACGATGGTATGGCAGAGATACTTGAGTATCTTACCAACTACATAATCACATTATCCACGAAAAGCTGCGAACAAACAAGCACGTTGACGCAACGGCAATAATTAAAAAAAAGGTTAAAACCTATATTCTGAGATTTTGACTATCTTTGTTAATATTAAGGTAATTTGAAAGATTATGGGCTTTTTTACTTTCCCTGGGGAACAAGAACATAGGAGATTCAACTACAGGCCGATCTACTACGACAAGGATGAGGAGGAGCGTCGTCAGAAGTTCGGAAAGGTTGACGGCACTTTTGAGAAAGAAAAGGAGAAAGGCGAGTACGTGCCGGGTTCCTACATCAAAGGCTCGCTGCGTGAAGGCAATTATGCGAGGAGGACCACCGTGGCCACCAAGGCTCAGAAAATCATCGGGATAGTCGGCCTGATCCTGCTCGCGATAGTCCTGATCTATTTCACGAAATTCTATTCACTGCTGTAGATGGAGCTCAGGATACTGCCTGGAAACATAGCGAATATGATCGCCGCGGGAGAGGTCGTGCAAAGGCCGGCTTCCGTGGTGAAGGAACTTGTGGAGAATGCCGTGGACGCCGGAGCGGACCAGATCTCGGTTATAATCAAGGACTCGGGACGGACTCTGATCCAGGTCATCGACAATGGCAAGGGGATGAACCCTGACGATGCCGTGCTCTGCTTCGAGAGACACGCCACGTCAAAGATAGCGACAGCGGAGGATCTGGAGGACATCACGACATTCGGTTTCCGAGGCGAGGCGTTGGCCTCGATCGCTGCCGTGGCCGAGGTGACGCTGAAGACACGCACGGAGGACGAGGAGGTCGGCTGCCAGGTCGAGTTCGCGGCGTCTGTCCATAACTCAACGACAGAGATCGCCACCCCGAAAGGAACAAACATAGCCGTGCGCAACCTATTTTACAACGTGCCGGCAAGAAGGAAGTTCCTGAAGTCGGACAACGTGGAGTTCAAGCATATAGTCGAAGAGTTCACTAAAGTGGCGCTGACAAGGCCGGAAATAGGATTCACGCTTAGCCACAATGGCAAGGACACCTATGTTCTCAAGCCTGCGAAATCACTGAAATTCAGGATTATGGATCTGCTCGGAGCATCCGTCACAGGGGACGTGGTGGATGTCAGCGCGGACACTTCTGTGGTAAGATTGCGGGGATTCGTGGGCAGACCGGACACAGCGAAGAAGACGTTAGGAAACCAGTTCTTCTTTGTCAACGGGAGGTATTTCCGGAGTCCGTACCTGCACAAGGCCGTGATGAAGGCCTACGAGGGGATGGTCGCGGACGGAGTGACTCCGTCTTACTTCATCTACCTGGAGGTAGATCCGCACAGCGTGGACGTGAACATCAGCCCGACTAAGTCGGAGGTGAAGTTCGAGGACGACTCGTTCATATTCCAAGTTGTCTATGCTTCGGTGAAAGAGACGCTTGGGAAGAATTCGTTCGCGGGAGGTATTGATTTCAGCAACCCGGAGGCTAACGATATGCCGGTACTAGGGTCGCATTTCACTGAATATCAGCCCGAATCGATTCCGCAAGTGGCGGTGGACAGCGGGTATAATCCGTTCGAGGAGAGTTCTTGGTCACCGGGCGCTTCGGCAAGCTCAGCGACCGATCGTAGTGGTGTCTCAGCTGGCGAAAGAGGAGGTTCAGCAACCGGATGGAGTGGCCCAGCGGCCGGATGGGAAGGCATGGAGGCCGGAGGATACGGCTCAGCGGCCGGGAAATTCGGGCGATATGTGGACCGACGGGAAGATTATGGCAAACTTTTCGAAGAGAAAACGCTGCCGATGACGCAGACCATCATCCTCGGAGGGAAATACATCGTCGCCCCGGCAAGGGACGGCCTGATGATCGTGAATGTCAGAAGGGCACGTGAAAGAATACTCTACGACAGGGCGTTGGCCGCTCTCACAAAGAACGAGCACGTCACACAGGCGAGCATGTTCCCGGTGAAGGTCGAAGTCGGGGCCGCTAACAGGGTCGTCTTCGATGACAAGGCCGAGCTGCTTGCAAGGCTTGGATTCGACATCTCACCGTTCGGCACGGACACGATTGTGGTCAACGGAGTTCCGGAGGGATATTCATGCGAGGCGGGGAAAATCCAGACAATGGTCTCGGACCTGCTGCTGATCCTCTCGG
>DCMG01000135.1:0-431 GCA_002321335.1 Bacteroidales bacterium UBA1628
GCCAGCTGGTAGAGAGACACGAGTGAGCCCCTTTTCTGCGCCGGAGCGATCTCGGAGATGTAGATCGGAGAGACGATGGAGACTATTCCTATTCCGAATCCACCTATGATTCTAAAGAAAACCAATTGGTTGAAATCCTGGCAGACAGCGCAGCCTATCGCCGAGATGCTGAACAACAACGCGGAGAAGATCATTGTCCTCTTTCTGCCATAGTTGTCGCTCATCATTCCGGCGATCATCACACCGAGTATCGAACCGATCAGGGCGCAGCCCACGTACCATCCTTCGGCGATTGTCGTCAGCTGGAATTGGTTCTTGACGATTTCAGTCGTGCCGGAGATCACAGCGGTGTCGTAGCCGAACAGGATTCCTCCAATCGCCGCGACCAAGGCCAGGAACACGACCCGACCCATGTTTATGCTTTTGTCCAT
>DCMG01000135.1:591-1405 GCA_002321335.1 Bacteroidales bacterium UBA1628
GTTTGGCGGCTTCCAGCTTCATCCTCAATTTGTCGAACTTGATCGGCAGGAATCTGATCGGCATGTCGCGGTCGAAACTTTCAGCGTTGGTCCAGCACTGCATCCCGTACCTGTCCGCAAGTTTCTTGTTGACAGTGAAGAACGCGTCCAGTTCGTCGTAGTCTATGTGGCCGTCCTGAAAGGCGCACGCATCGACATATTCATGGATTCCGTCGAAGATTTCGTTCCATTCCCGCTCGTGCTGCTCGACTGAGACCGCCTGTTCCTTGGTAAGGTTCCCTCCTGCGGCGTCGACTGCCTTCTTGCCGTCGATCCAAGGAGAGATGAAGGTAGGCAGCCCACCGGAGACCTCCTTGCACTGGCGACCCATCGTGCGGAATGATTCGATCGCTCCCTTGGTGGCGCGGCTGATCTCTCCGCTGATGTACCATCCACCGAAACTGTCGTACTTGCTCCCGTAGCGCTGCCAGATCTCGTCTATGACATATTTGTTCGCCTCGACTTCGTTTGACATGTCACCTGTGTCCCAGTACTTTCCGGAATCGTACAGACCGAGCCAGAACTTCATTCCGTATTTCTGGGCAAGGCGGCAGAACATGTCGATCAAGTCGGTCGAAGGCATGTAGCAGCCTTTTTTGAGGAGGTATGGCGAAGGGTAGGTGATGAACTTGCGGTAGCCGCAGCGGATGTCGATCACTGTGTCGATTCCCATCGCTTTCATATACCTGAAATCAAGGTCCCATTCCTTCTCTCCCCAGTTCTGGTGAGGAATGTCGTGGGATATTTCATCGAGGAAAGTGCCGGTTATCGGAAG
>DCMG01000135.1:1562-2497 GCA_002321335.1 Bacteroidales bacterium UBA1628
GCGGCCGCAGCCGCCGCGCCAGCCTTCTTCAGGAATGTTCTTCTGTCTGTCATGGTGCTATTCGTTATGTAATTATTGCAAAGGTAAGAATTTTATTTCTTAAATATTTTATTAATTGAGAATTTAATTATTAAATATTTGAGAAAAAAATTATACCTTTGTGAAAATTGTTGGGTTAATCGGAAGAAGTAGATAACACTATTATTAATAATAACGCATTCTTTTATGAAAGCTACATCGAATTTCTTATCCCCTTTCCTAAGGGCGGCGATTGTGTCGATACTTTCAGTATTCCTCTTTTCGGGGAACGCGTCGGCGCAGCCTTCCGTCAAAGGTAAGGTGACAGACCAGAACGGGCAACCGCTCCCTGGTGTATCTGTCGTTGTGGCCGGGACAACGAACGGCACGATGACCGGAGCTGACGGAACTTATGTGATTTCCGTCAAAAAGGGACAGACACTTGAGTTCCAGTGCCTGGGCATGACATCATTCCAGAAGGTGTGCGACGGAACAGTGCAGACTCTGAACGTGACCTTGAAGGAAGACACGACCTATCTCGACGAGGTCGTCGTGGTCGGTTACGGTACATCGAAGAAATCCTCACTGACTGGTGCGGTCTCCGCAATCAAAGGTGACGAGGTTCTGAAGGCTCCGGCCACGAATGTCTCTCAGATTCTAGCCGGCCGTCTTCCGGGTATTTCTTCCGTGCAGGAGTCCGGAGAGCCGGGACAGGACCAGGCTTCCCTGCGTCTGCGTGGTTCCATCTATGGAATCGCCTACGTTGTGGACGGCTTCCCTGTCAACGACATCAATGACCTCAACCCTAACGACATCGAGAGCATCTCAGTCCTCAAGGATGGCGCCTCAGCCGCGGTTTACGGTCTGAAAGGAGCAGGTGGTGTCATGATCATCACCACCAAGAGAGGCTCGAAGGA
>DCMG01000135.1:2610-7281 GCA_002321335.1 Bacteroidales bacterium UBA1628
CCGCAATTCGCCTACTATTATAATATGGCTGACATGATGGATCAGCTGGCCAGCGGCGCCATCAAGGATCGCTCCGAGTACAATCCGTACTTCACCTCCGAGAATGTAGCTGCTATGACAAACGGTGATCCGACCGATGGTTGGGACAACGTGAACTACATCGACAAGGTGTTCGGGACCGGTTTCACCCAGAAGCACAACGTGACCGTGACCGGCGGCAACGAAAAGGCCCGCTACTACACGTCAATCGGCTACTTCGGACAGAACGGTAACATCGACAACTTTACCTACAAGCGCTACAACCTGCGCTCCAACATCGACTCCGACATCACTTCCAGGCTGCATTTCAAGCTGGGCGTGTCCGGCACGATCGCCCACAGGGACACTCCTGCCTACGCTTCCGGAGGTACGGATGGCGGCTATAGCGAGCTGGGCTGGCTGTCTATCGCCAACCAGACGATCATGATGCACCCTTATATTCCTGAGAAGTACGATGGAATGTACACTTCGACGATCAAGAAGAACACGTCGCTTCCTCAGAGCCCTCTCGCTGCCATCTACGAATCCGGTTACAAGAAGACGCGCTCCATGGATCTTTCCGTCAACGCCACCCTTGCCTATGACATTCCTGGTGTGGAGGGTCTTGTGGCAAAGGTTTCCGGTGTCTATGACTGGAGCAACTCTTTCAACAAGAACCTCAACACTCCTTACAGCACAATGGCGTTTGTTGACGGGGCATATTCAAAGAAGAATGATCCGAGGGGTGTTGACAACGGCATCAACATCGGCGAGGGATCGTCATACTGGCAGCAGATGGTCGGTCAGGCGAGTCTTGAATATTCCAACACCTTCGGCAAGCATTCCATTGAGGCGCTTGCTCTCATGGAGGTCCGTGACACCAAGAGCAACAGTCTTGCGGCTTACGCCAAGGATCTTCCGTTCGCCTCCCTTCCTGAGATCAGCCAGGGTACACCGACAAAGGATCCTGTATCAGGCGGCAGCGGCGCCAGCAGAAGCGTGGGTGGAGTCTTCAGGCTCAAGTACAACTTCGCTGACAGGTACCTTGTCGAGCTTTCAGGACGCGAGGACGGTTCCTACCTCTTCAGCGGAATGGACAAGTACCGCTGGGGCTTCTTCCCTTCAGCATCTGTGGCCTGGAGAATCTCCAACGAGAACTTCATGAAGTCTGTGGATTTCCTCAATGACTTGAAAATCAGAGCCTCTGTCGGAATGCTTGGTAATGACGGTGTTCCTGAATATGCCTTCCTCAGCACCTACTCACGTTACGGCTCCAAGGTCGGCTACAGAAATCCGGACGGAAGCACGACTTTCAATCCTGCCTACAAGCCGGACGTCGTTCCGTCGCTTGATCTTTCTTGGGAGCGTTACCTTTCCTACAACGTTGGTTTTGACGCCACACTTTGGGACGGTCTCCTTGGACTTGAGGTGGATGGTTTCTACAACTACACCTATGACATCCTGACCGGACAAGGCTCTGGATTCCCTGCCTCTATGGGTGGCTACTATCCTACCTACATCAACTACCCGGCGATTGACGCCAAAGGTATCGACCTCATGATCACCCACAAGAACCAGTTCTCCCTTGCCGGAAAGCCGTTCTTCTACGGGGTGAGCGCCAGCCTTACATATTCGAAGACAAGGTGGATCAAGTACAAGGACAACCCTGAGGTCAGCGACAACAGAAAGATTGTCGGCAAGACCTACGGAGCCATCACCGGATGGAAGACTGACGGTCTGTTCAGATCCGAGGAAGAAATTGACAACTCCGCATGGTGGGGTACCCGTCCTAACGTCGGTGACATCAAGTTCGTGGACATCAACGGTGACGGAAAGATCGACTATGATGACTGGGGCTACTTCGGACGTTCCAACCGCCCTGAGCTCACGTTCGGCCTCAACCTCAATTTCGAGTGGAACGGCTTCGATTTCAACGCCCAGTTCACCGGTGGAGCCTTGTTTGATGTCTCCCTTACCGGAACGTACTACAACGGCTACGATGACAACACCATCTGGACCCAGACATTCAAAGAGGGCGGCAACTCTCCTCTTTACCTTGTCGAGAACGCTTGGAGCATCGACAATCCGGACGGAACATTCCCGCGCCTCACCCTCGGATCTCCTGGACACGGAGGCGACAATGGTCTGAGCTGCTCATTCTGGTGGAGGGACGGAAAATACGTCCGTCTGAAATCGGCTCAGTTCGGTTATACCTTGCCTAAGAAATGGATGAGCCATCTGAGCGTGTCTTCTCTCAGGTTGTTCGTCGAGGGACAGAACCTCTTCACCATCGATGGCCTGCCTAAGGGAATCGACCCTGAGTCTCCAGGTGTGAACAACGGTTATTATCCTCAGCAGCGCCTCTTGATGGGTGGTGTGACATTATCATTCTAAAAGGACAGCGTGATATGAAAACTATAACAAAGAATCTGATTTTGACAGTGTCAGGAGTCGTTGTGGCGATGGGAGTCTCTTCCTGCAACTCGTTCCTTGACATGACTCCGACCGACAGCGTCTCAGACAAGATGCTCTGGAAAACCACCCAGAACGCGGAGTACGGAGTGAATTACATCTACAGCTACATTCTGGACATGGCGGACGCAAACACAGGCCAGTGTGTGGCCGGAATGACCGACGCGCTCACCGACCAGCTCAAGTACGGTTCCTACAATTTCAACTCCCTCTGCTACATCCCAAGCGAAATCGCCTACGGTGGCTCAGTTCTTACAGCCAACTATGTGGCGGCTTACCTCGGCTACTGGGACACCATGTATGGAGCTGTCCGCAGAACCAATCAGGGATTGAATTATCTGGATAAGTACGGTGAGATGTCTGATGAGGACAAGACAAGGCTTTCGGCCGAGTTGAGGTTCATGCGTGCCTACTTCTACTTCGACCTCGTGAAGAGGTACAAGGATGTGATCATCTATGACGAGGATTTGAGCGCCATCACGGCTAACAAGGGCCTGTCAACCGAGGAGGAAGGCTGGAACTTCATTGAGTCTGACCTTGAGTTCGCTGCTGCCAATCTTCCTGAAAAGGCGAATGCGAATGGAAGACTGGACAAAGGCACTGCCTACGCCTTCATGACAAGGGCAATGCTTTACGCCAAACGTTATGACAAGGTTATCGCTGCTGCCGACATGGTTAAGGAACTAGGCTATTCGCTTGTTTCGAACTATGCTGATGTCTTCAACGGCAACAACTCCGAGGTCATCCTTGAATATGTCTTCAATTATGCGGACAATGTGACCCACAATTTCGACTTCTACTACACTCCGGGAGGTGACTACACCACCAGGGATGCTTCCGGTGGCGGCTACGGCACGCCTACTCAGGAAATTGTGGAATCTTATGAATATGCCGACGGAAGCGGTCTGCCTGACTGGTCTGCCTGGCATACCGGCGAAGGAACCAGCGAGAACCCTCCTTATGACCTTCTTGAGCCTCGTTTCCAGGCCTCCATCCTTTACAATGGAGCTGAGTGGAAAGGCCGCAAGATCGAGCCTTATGTAGGTGGCGCTGACGGTTGGTGCCAGTGGAATGTTGTAAAGGAGCCTAAGGGCAAGACCACCACAGGCTATTACCTGCGCAAGGGTGTGGATGAGACCCATGATGTGATCGGCAGAAGAGAAAGCACCCAGCCGCTTGTCATCATCAGGTACGCTGAGGTCCTCC
The DNA here is from genome assembly GCA_002321335.1 of Bacteroidales bacterium UBA1628. Lineage (GTDB taxonomy): Bacteria > Bacteroidota > Bacteroidia > Bacteroidales > UBA932 > Cryptobacteroides. The sequence goes on from DCMG01000135.1 coordinate 6,307, forward strand.
TGAACAAGGCCGAGGCCTGCTACCGCACCAATGACGCTGCGGGCGCCAATGCCGCTGTCAAGGAGATTCGTGCCCGTGTGGGCCTTCCTTACGCTGACAAAGCCGGAGACAATCTCTGGAATGCAATCCGTCAGGAGCGCAAGGTTGAACTTGCTTTCGAAGGCTTCTCGTACTGGGATCTCCGCAGATGGGGAGTGGCTCCGAACAACTATCCGGACGGACTTTCCGGCTATCAGGTTCACGGCCTGAAGATCGAGCCGGCCGGTGCCGGTTTCATCTACACTTACGTTTCTGTTGACGACAAGAACCGCAACTACCCGGAGAAGATGAACAGATTCCCTCTCCAGGACAGCGAACTGTCAAGCAACACAGCAGTAGAACAATTCCCTGAATGGAAATAATCTCGACTAATATGAAGAAAATCAACATATTGCTTGCGGTGTCCACCCTCTTCTTGGCGGCTTCGTGCCATAGCCCTGAATATGTAGAATCGACCGCTGAGCGTCAGAATCTTACAAGTTTCGAGGCGTTCTTCACTTTCGGCCCGTACATTGACCAGTCAATGTGCAAGTTGAACATCACTGACGAGAACGCTGACAGATTCGTTATCCCGGTTCCATGGTTTTTCCCTGAGACATCGGACAACGAGACCACTCCTTACATGACAAAGGTCAGGGTGCAGGCTGCCATTCAGCCGAACTGTACCATCGAGCCTGCCATGACACTTCTGGATTTGACCAAGGAGAACATATTCAAGTTCACCAATGCAAGGGGAGAGAGCAGAAACATCTGCATCACCGGTGAGAGGGTCAAGTCAAAGGCTTGCGACATCCTTGTCTTCTCTTTGGACGAGCCGGCTATCTCCGGAATCGTGGACAAGACCAAGAAGACAGTCACTCTTGTCTCCGCAGAGGATCTGAGCGCCTGCACGGCGGCCGTTCAGGTCTCAGCCCATGCCACGATCTCTCCGGATCC
>DCMG01000038.1 GCA_002321335.1 Bacteroidales bacterium UBA1628
GGCAAACTCAGCAACAAGGAACTCCACGACATCTTCGGGTAGTCCTTTTTTCAAAAGGTGGAAGTGGAATCCCCTTCCTCCAGCTTTGGGGTCAGATAAACATCGCGTCCAGGAGCGTCATTGCGCATCATGTCAACCAGCATATTGAATGCCTCCTCGGCGGTTTCTCTGGTGTTTTGGCTCAGCTGGGTTATTGTGGGTGTCACTATCCTGTAGGTTTCCCCCCCGTCGAATCCGATGATGGCTAAATCCTCGGGGATTTTCAGTCCCAGACGCTTGATAGATTTGCTCACACTGAGAGCCAGGTAGCCTCGTGGTACGAAGATCGCGTCGGCGCCTCGCTCCACAGCCTGCCGCACGGTTTCATCCAACGCGGGGATGTCCTTTTCGTCCACATAACTGACTTTCGCGATGTTCCCGAAACCCATCTCGGACATCACTTTCAGATAACTGCTCTCACGCATGTTCAGCGTGGAAAGTTTGATGTCGTTGGAAATCATTTCCAGATGCCGGTAGCCATTGTCCAAAAGGTGTTTCACACCCATGCGTATGGCCCTGTCGTTGTCCAGAAGCACCCTGCCGACATTCTCAAGGTCAGGGAGGTCTCTGTTCATCAGCACGACTTTGATTCCCAATGACATGGCCTTGAGCAATTCTTCCTCGCACCCGTCGCAGGGGCTCAACAGGAGGCCTTTCACCCCGTCAGCATGAAAGACATCAATCAGCCTCCCTATCTTGTCAATCCTGTCGTCTGAGCTTCCGAAGAGGACTGTGTAGCCGTTGTCGTAGGCGATGTTCTCGATGTGTCTGGAAATGTCTGAGAAATAATGGTTCGCCAGGTCAGGAGTGATCACTCCGATGGTTTTCTTGTAGCCTATGCGCAGGGCTGAGGCGGCTTTGTTCGGCGTGTAGTTCAGACGCTTGACCACTTCCATGATGGTCTGGGCTGTCTTGGGATTCACCCCGCTCCGGCCGTTAATGGTCATTGACACGAGCCCGACCGAGACTCCGGCTTCACGGGCTATGTCTTTTATAGTGATTTTGTCCATTTCTATCAGTCCAAGGTAATCCTTTTTAATTGTCCCAGTTCATGTCCAGCGCTTGCTGAGGCAATGGTTTCCAGATTACCGGAACACAAAAATAATAAAAATCCGTCATAAAATTTTGAAACGATTCAACTTTTGCATATCTTTGCAGGGTATTTGAATCGTTTCAAATAAAATCTGCATGAATTCAGAGCACACAATAGAGATTACCAACCTTGTGCAAGTTGTTGGAAACTACGATGTTGTCGTCTGCGGAGGAGGCCCCGCCGGCTTTATCGCGGCCATTGCCGCCGCAAGGGAAGGAGCCAGGACGGCGATAGTGGAACAATACGGATTTTTCGGAGGTATGGCCACAGCGGGTCTCGTGAACCCGATAAGTGTCTTCTCTTACAACGGGAAACAGGTCACAGGCGGCATTCCGTGGGAATTCGTCAACAGGCTCAAGGACTTTGGAGGAGCGGAGATTGAAAGCCCGCTGGCCAATGTGGCCTTCGAGCCGGAAAGTTACAAGCTGATAGCCCAGAGAATGGTTCTGGAAGCTGGAGTGGACATATTCATGCACTCCTATCTGAGAGATTGCGTGAAGGACGGGAACCGTGTGACCCACGTCGTGTTCGACAACAAGAACGGAGCGGAAGCTCTCGGAGCCAAGATATTCATTGACTGCACAGGCGACGCGGATCTCGCCTTCATGGCCGGATTGCCGATGCAGGAGTCAGGAAAACGCCCGCTGCAGCCGCTGTCCACATATTTCATCATGGGCGGAGTCAATCTTGACACACCGATGATGAGGGAGGCCATCCACCACAACCGCCAAGGGGTCAACTGCCATTGTCTGCCGGTGAGGGAAAAACTGATGGCGAGGAAGGTGGAATTGAATATTCCTGAATTCGGCGGTCCGTGGTTCTGCTCGACATTGCGTCCCGGCGTGATCACGGTGAACATCACCAGAACTGCCGGCAACGCGTGCGACAACCGTGAATATTCTCATGCCGAGTGCCGTCTCAGAGAGGACGCTTTCCGCATGGCCGCAATACTGAAAGAGAATGTGGAAGAGTTCAAGGACAGCTACCTGATTTCCGTGTCAACACAGGCTGGAGTCAGGGAGACCAGGCGGATTAAAGGCGCGCACATCCTCACTGGCGAGGAATATCTGAACGCGACTCATTTCGAGGACAGCATCTCACGGGGCGCGCACCCTATCGACATACACGTCGCCAATGGAGAGAAACAGAACATCACGTTCCTCAAGAACCCGGGCTACGTGCCGTACAGATCCCTGATCGCCGATGGCTTTCCGAACCTTATGGTCGCCGGACGGTGCATAAGCGCGGACAAGACAGCGTTCGCCTCGATACGAGTCCAGGCGAGCTGCATGGACATGGGACAGGCCGCCGGAGTCGCGGCGGCGCAATGCTCGTCAGCGGGAAAGGATGTTCAGAACGTGAATATTCAAGATCTGACATCACGCCTCCGCGAAATCGGATCCTGCATATAAAAGAAGCCACAGAGGGAACACTTAACTAATGACAAATGGGAACACTTGACTATCTGGTCATACTGGCATACTTCCTTGGGCTTATCGCCGTGAGCGTCATAATGTCAAGGAAGATAAAGAGCTCCGAGGACATGTTCATCGCCGGAAGGAACTCTTCATGGTGGCTTTCGGGAATATCCTCGTACATGACCATATTCTCAGCAAGCACCTTTGTGGTCTGGGGAGGTGTCGCCTACAAGTCAGGATTGGTCGCTGTCGTGGTCGCCACAGGCCTTGGAATAGCGTCCCTGATCGTCGGGAAATGGATCTCAGGCAAATGGAGAAGCCTGAAGATCAAGTCGCCCGGCGAATTTCTGACGGTGCGTTTCGGTCATAGATCCGTGAGTTTCTACACGATTTCCGGAATCGTGGCCAGAGCCGTTCACACCGCCGTGGCCCTTTACGCCGTCGCTGTCGTGATGTGTGCCCTCATCAAGGTGCCTGACGGAAGTATTCTGGCTTCGACCGGAATGCCGGGCGACACCGCGGTTGGTTATCTCAGCATCTGGTGGGCATTGCTCATACTCGGAGCCATAGCGTTGATATACACCGTGATGGGCGGATTCCTGGCGGTCCTGATGACCGACGTCATCCAGTTCGGAGTACTGCTTTCTGTTGTCGTGTTCATGATTCCGCTTTCATTACATGCGGTCGGCGGCGCCGGAAATTTCATCGAGAGCGCCTCACAGATTCCTGGTTTCTTCTCTGGCTCGTCCGAAACCTACACCTGGAGCTGGCTTCTGCTTTGGGTGTTCCTGAACGTGGGCATGATAGGTGGCGACTGGCCATTCGTGCAGCGCTACATCAGCGTGCCTACCAGAAAGGATGCTCGCAAAAGCACCTACCTCATCGGCCTGCTGTATTTCCTTACCCCTGTCATCTGGTATCTTCCAACGATGATCTACCGGGTGATGGAACCCGGCATGGCTATGGATCTCGACGCGGCCACGATGACCTACAGCGGGGAGCACGCCTACGTGAACATGAGCAAGATGGTGATGATGAGCGGAATGGTCGGCATGATGCTGGCGGCCATGCTCTCCGCCACGCTCAGCAATGTCTCCGGCATCCTGAATGTCTATGCGAACGTTTTCACCTATGACATCTGGAAGCACAAGGACAAAAACAGGGATGCTGACGAGCGGACACTCATAAAGGTCGGGCGCACCTTCACAGTGGTCTTCGGACTGGTGATCATCGTGCTGTCGATGCTTATACCGTTCGCTGGCGGAGCCGAAAAGGTTGTGGTCACCCTGCTGACCATGATAATGTGCCCGCTCTACATACCATCCATCTGGGGTCTGTTCTCAAGAAGGCTTACCGGCAACCAGCTCATCTCCGCCATGCTGGCGACGTGGGCTATCGGCATCACGGCCAAGCTTGCGATACCGGCTTCCGTGATGAGCCAAAGTCTTATAGAATCGATCTCAGGCTGCGTCCTGCCGGTGGTGATTCTGGCGGGAATGGAACTTTGGTCCAAGGCGAAAGGACTCACAGACAAAGGCTATGATGCGATTTGTGAATATACAGACCCTCACGCCGACAAGGAGCCTGACGAGCGCGCCAAGAAAGCCGTCAAGGCATATTCACACATGGCGGCCACCTGCTTTTGCCTGACCCTGCTCGCCATCGCGGCGCTGCTTCTGGGCAAACTGCTCGCCGGAGATGCCAAGACTTTGGAAGTAAAGAATATAGTGATAGGTTTCATAGCTGCGATCTGCATTCTTGACGGAAGTTACGCAGCGTACAGAATTATAGAGCACAAGAAAAATGAAAAGTAAGTTTCTTGCAACAGCGGCGCTTTTATGTTGCACTGCGACCTTCGCCCAGAACATTGATTGCAGCCTGTTCATGAGCAAAAGGGGCCGCATAAGGCCTCAGCAGGGAATGGAAATATTCGGCAATCGGATCTTCTCCTGCGAAGACGGGGGGCACGTCAATGTGTATGAATTCAAAGATGCACCCGAGGGTGCGGATCCGGTGGCCGGCTTCGAACTGGCATCCTCCAGGAAGGACAACCATGTCAACAATGTGGAATTCGGCCCGCGGCGGGCCAAAGGGTCTCGATTCCCTTTATTGTACATCAGCAACGGCAAGGTGGGCAGCGAGATTGAGTGGCTGTGCTATGTCGAGCGGATCAACTACCGGAAAGGGAAATATTCATCCGAGATAGTCCAGACAATAAAACTTGATGGCGCAAACTGGGAATCAAAAGGCTACACTCCTATATTCGGAGCTCCGAGCTGGCTCATAGACCGGGAAAGAAAATTCCTCTGGGTGTTTTCCGCGGTCAAGCGCACCACCTTCAAGGTCACGCCGGATCCGGCAGAGAACCGCTATATCGCAACCAAGTTCCGCATCCCTTCACTCAAGGAGGGTGCAAAGGTTGAACTCGGCGCCGACGACATCCTCGGACAGGTGATATTCCCGTTCAATGCCTGGTTCACACAGGCCGGCTGCATGAATGACGGGAAGATCTACTATGGTTTCGGGATAGGCGACTATGACCCGCACAGGCCGTCGGTCATCAGCATCTACAACACGGACAGCGGCAAAATCGAGGCGACATGGAATATGAACGCTCAGATTCCGTGCGAGATCGAAGACCTCGTCCTCAAAGACGGTCGCCTTTATGTCAACTGCAACAACAATCCAAAGCGGACTGAAAAGGATCCTCCGATATACTTAATACAGCTTTAGAAAATGAATTAAAAAATCTAAACATTTGAAATAATGAACAGAAGAGATTTTCTCAAGAGCAGCGGCGTCCTCGCCGCAGCTGCCACGCTTTCGCCGGTGATGACAGCATGCGGAAACGAAGCGGCCAGACTGTCCGGGATGAAGAACATTCCGGACACTTACGACACTGACCTGCTCGTTGTCGGCGGAGGCCCCGCAGGCACCTGCGCGGCTATCGCGGCGGCAAGAATGGGGGTCAAGACCATCATCATGGACAGCGGCAACTGCTTGGGCGGCATGGCCACGAAAGGTCTCGTCGGGCCGTTCATGACCTGCTACGACCGCTATGGCGAGCGGATGATCATCAAGGGCATTTTCGGCGAGATAGTAGACCGGCTTGTAGAGAAGAACTGGGCTATCCACCCGGAACACGTCAGATGGGAAAGCCCTTACACGGCTTGGATAAAGGCAGGACACGATCATGTCACTCCTTTTGATCCCGAGGGACTGAAAGTCATCCTCGAAACCATGTGCGGAGAGGCCGGGGTTAAAATTCTCTACCACACCAATTTTGTGGAGACGATAATGAACGGCAACTCGGCCGCCGGAGCGGTCGTGCTTCAGAAGCAGGGTCTTGGAAAAATCCGTGCGCGCATGGTCATCGACGCTACCGGGGACGGGGATGTCGCAGTCAGTGCCGGATCTCCATTCTCGATGGGATGCAAGGAAAGAGGCGGCAAGATCCAGCCGGCCAGTCTATTCCTCAGGATAAACAATGTGGATTCCGATAAACTTGAGGCGGACGTCTACAAGCACCTTCCCGAATTCAAGAGGGTCAACAACGTAAGCTACCGTGCCCTCCACTGGTGTGTGGCGCAGGCCGAGGCCAATGGGGAATGGGACATCGACCGAAAGAGCGTGAACCTCTTCAAGAGTGTCGGGCAGGACGAGTGGGTGATCAACAGCACCCGCGTCAAGAACATCGACTCGACCGACTCTGAAAGCCTCACAGGCGGCGAGATCGAAGGACGGCGTCAGGTCCAGGAGCTGATGAACTTCTTCCATAAATATGTGGCCGGATGCGAGAACGCCACGCTAATGTGTTCCGCCTCGACATTAGGGATCAGGGAGTCACGCCACATCGAGGGTGAATATATTCTTAAAGCCGAGGATCTCGTCAACGGTGTCGTTCCGGAGGACAGCATCCTTCTTGCCTCCAATTCAGTTGACGTGCATGGCGGCGGCTCCACTTCCAACTCCTCGGTTTACACCACGATCAACGCGCCTTGGTACGGAGTGCCATACCGTTGCCTCCTTCCGCTGGGCGCAGAGAACCTTCTGATTGCCGGAAGATGTCTCTCGGCCAATTCCGACGCCGCCGGAGCTGTACGCGTCATGCCTCCGGTGATGGCCATGGGTCATGCGGCCGGAGTCGCCGCCGCCCTCGCCCTGAATGGAGGGACATCTCCGCGCAAACTGGATGCAGGAGACATCAGGGCTGAACTCAAAAAACAAAAAGCATTCTTATAAACATAAAATAATCCGATAGTTATGAATCTAAGAAAACTCACCGTAGGTATAGTGGCCGTGCTGGCCATCGCAGCCTGCAAGGATGAGACTCCTTACATGGAGCTTTCCCAAAAGAAGTTCACGATCGGTGAAGAAGGAGGCCAAATCAACGTGGAGTTGAAAGCCAACGTCTACTACCGTGTCGTGAACGAGAACGATTTCGTGACAATCTCAACCGAAGGAAGCGACGCGGAGACATCGAACTACATCATCGATGTGAAAGCCAACGAGAGCCTGGACGCACGCAAAGCACGCATCAAATTCATCGGTGACCGTGTCACTCCACTTGCCCTCGACATCACCCAGAAAGGCAAAGTGCCTGTGGGAGTCGACGTTAACGAACTGAGCGTAAGTTTCTCGGCCACCTCGGCGGAATTCAAAGTTTTGGGCGACAAGGAATGGACGGCCACCTGCGACAATCCGGATTTCGTCTTGAGCAAGACCTCGGGCGTGGGTGAATCCAAGGTGGAGGTCACGTTCCCTGCCAACACCAAGGAGGCTCCGGTGACGGCTGTGGTCACGGTCACCATCAATGGCGAAGACTACACTCTTACAATCACACAAGAGGCCGCTCCGGCCAAAGAGAGGACTGACCTCGGTGCGAATGGAACCTCCAACTGCTACATAGTCAGCAAGCCGGGCTACTACAAGTTCAAGGCTACGGTCCGTGGCAACGGAATGCTTCCGGAGAGTTGCAACGGTGAGATCAGTGCATCCATCACCCCGGACCACGCCGACGTTCTCTGGTGCACCTACAACACCATGACCGCACCTGCATCGGCGGCCGAAATCATCCCGGCTGTGGCTTTGAAAGGTGGATATATCGAATTCGAGACACCTATGAACGATCTCATCCCGGCCAATGCGGTCATCGCAGCCTATGCGGCTGACAACAGCATACTCTGGACATGGCACATCTGGTTCACAGACGAACCTTCTGTCTCAGACTTGGGAGGTACGGCATGGATGGACCGCAACCTCGGTGCGACCTGCCCGAACATCGCGGGAGACACCCGCAGCGGTGGATTCCTCTATCAGTGGGGCAGAAAAGACCCGATGCGCGGAGCCGGAAACACATCAGCCGATTTCATCGCCACCTTCCCTGAACTCACAGAAGATCAGGCCGAAGTCAAGGTGGACGAGACAACCGGAACCATAGCTGCCAGCATCAAGAACCCAAGGCCGTTCATCAACACCTTCCCTGACGGTGCCGGTCCTAAGGATTGGATCTTCACGGCAGACCACAACGACAGATGGCAGGATGAGAAGAAGACCATTTTCGACCCGTGTCCGGCGGGCTACAAGGTTCCAAGCAACGCCCAGTGGTGTGCGTTCGCCGAAGCCGGAGGGCTTCCTTCTGCTTCAACGAAATACAGTAAGAATCCTACTGTCAAGGCGGCATACCAGCCAGAGAGTCTTCAGTTTGCGACTGCGGCATGGAGTCTTCCACTCGCAGGTTTGCTTAACTATAACAACGGCTGCGCGCTCGCCGACTTGGGTGTGGTGGCAAGGTATGAAAGCAGCACTGCGGAAGCCACTCCTTCCTCACTTTATCTTAATGCGAACGCTTCGGCCAGCAACTTCAGCAACAAGGCCACACGCGGTCACGCCGGTGCGGTCCGCTGTGTAAAAGAATAAAAATATTGAATATGAAGAATAAGATTATCAGCATATTATGCGTGATGGCGATCAGCCTTACAGCTTTTGCCCAAACCAATGTCAAGGGTGTCGTGACTGACAAGAACGGGGAGGCCGTCGTAGGAGCCATGGTTCTCAACAAGGACAACGGCAAATGGGCGGTGACCGACGCGGCCGGAGCGTTTGCTCTCGAAGGTGCGGAGAAAGGCCAGAATCTTGAGGTCACATGTATGGGTTATGCGGACTTTTCTGTCAGCTACAAGGGAGAAGTCACTTTGAACATCACACTTCAGGACGACACACTTCAACTTGAGGAAACCGTGGTCATCGGCTATGGGTCAGTCAAAAAGAAGGATCTCACTGGCTCGGTAGGCGTGCTGAACAGCCAACTCATCGAGCAGCAGAGCACAGTCCAGCTCTCACAGAGCCTTCAGGGCACCATCCCTGGTCTGCAGGTCACAAGATCCAGCTCGATGCCTGGAGCCAGCGCCTCTCTTCAGATCCGTGGCGTGACAAGCATCAACGGATCGTCTCCGCTCATCCTCGTGGATGGAATGGCCGTGAGCAGCATCGACAACGTCGCCAGCGATGATGTCGAGCAGATCACAGTCCTCAAGGATGCGGCTTCCGCTTCCATCTACGGAGCGCGTGCCGCGGCAGGTGTGATCCTCATCACCACGAAGTCGGCGAAAGAAGGACAGCTCTCCATCGACTACAAAGGGGAATATTCAATGGTGACGGCGACCGAATGGGCAGACTACCTCAACGATCCGTACAACTACATGACCATGTTCAACGAGTACAAATGGAACGATGCCGGTTGCCCGGAAGGAGCTGACTATCAAGTTTACACCAAGGATCTGATCGAGAACTACGCCCAGAAAAACGCCTACGACCCGATCGAGTACCCTGATTTCGACTGGAAATCAGCCATCATCAAGAACTCCGCCGGTGCCCACAGCCACAACGTGACCCTTTCCTACGGCAACAAGGTCGTCAAGACACGTGCCTCAGTGGGCTACCAAAGCACCGACGCTCTCTACGAAGGATCCAACTACGAGCGGTTCAACGCGCGTATAAGGAACAGCGTCAACCTCACCAAGAGGCTCAGCGCCGACATTGACTTCGCTTTCAGGCACAGCGTGAAGACCGACCCTACCGTAACCCCGCTTCAGGCGGCGAACATGTATCCGAACATCTACCTCGGACTCTACCCTGACGGCAGAGTCGGGCCAGGCAAAACCGGATCGAACACTCTAGGCATCCTCAAGGAAGGCGGAAACAAGACCAACCGCGGTGACTACATCAACGCAAGGTTCGCTCTCACCTGGAAACCTGTTGAAGACCTCAGCGTCACGGGGAGCTACAAGCCGACATGGCAGATGACCAAGACCAAGACCTTCAGCAAGGCCGTGCCATACTATGACGCCTACGACACCGACATCATTCTCGGCTACCTGAGCGGCCATGCCACCAACGACTTGACCGAAGTGCGCAACGACGCGAACTCCTACGAACTCTCGTTCATAGCCAACTACGACAAACGCTTCGCCGAATCCCACAATTTCAACGCGATGCTTGGTTACGAGGAATATTACTACTACCACGAAGCGTTGGAGGCGTCAAGCACCAGCATGGCCCTCGGAGACTTCCCATACCTCGATCTTGCCAACAAGGACAATCTGGGAGTTAAAGGCAATGCCTATGAGAACGGTTACCGTTCAGTGTTCGGCCGTGTGATGTACAACTACAAGAACCGTTACTACGTTCAGGCCAACCTCCGCGCCGATGGATCAAGCCGCTTCGCGAAAGGCCACAGATGGGGCTGGTTCCCTTCCGCATCCATCGGCTGGGTGGTTTCAAACGAGAGTTGGATGCAGGATGTCGATCCTGTCACTTACATGAAGCTCCGCGCGTCCATCGGTACCCTTGGTAACGAAAGGATTGGAAACTATCCTTGGCAGACCAGCGTATCATTCAACAACGCCCTCTTTGTGGACAGCACAGGAAAGGTCATCACTTCACAGATGACAGCGGCCCAAGTGGATCTCGCGGTCAAGGACATAACTTGGGAGACCACATGGACCTACGACCTTGGATTCGACATGAACTTCCTGCGCGACAGGCTCAGCCTCAGCGCGGACTACTACTACAAAGAGACCAAGGACATGCTTCTGAGCGTCGAGATCCCTGGCTTCACCGGCTACGGCAACCCGACTAAGAATGTCGGTACCATGCACACCAACGGATGGGAGGTGAAGATAGACTGGCGTGACAAGGTGGGTGACTTTACCTACGGAGCCGGCTTCAACATCTCCGATGCGAAATCCATCATGGGCAACCTCGGCGGAAAGGTGGTCCTCGGAGACACCATCGTAAAGGAGGGTGAGGAATATCATGCCTGGTACGGCTACAAATCCAATGGTATAATCCGCAGTCAGGAGCAACTGGCCAACGCGGCGAACCAGCTCATCAAGACTGTGGGTCAAGGTGACATCGAATACATCGATCTTGGAGGCAACAAGTACACAGACGCTGACGGAGTTGAACACAACGACCCGGACGGCAAGATCTCCGCTGACTACGACAAAACCATCCTCGGAAGCTCACTTCCTCATTTCATATTCGGAGGTTACCTGAATCTCGGCTGGAAAGGTCTGAATCTCGGCGTGATGTTCAACGGTGTGGGCAAGCAGAATGTCAGGGTGGCCGAGTATATGGTGCGTCCTTTCGCCGCCCAGTGGCTTTCTGCTCCTTCAATATTGAAGAATAAAGACGGCTCGCGCAACTACTGGAGCGTCTACAACACAGAAGAGGAGAACGCCAGGGCAAAGTACCCTCGCCTGAGCTACACCAGTGCGGAAAAGAACAACTACCAGATGTCTGACTTCTGGCTGATGAACGGTGCCTATTTCCGCGTCAAGAACATCAATCTCAGCTACACGGTTCCTTCCGAGCCTCTCAAGAAGGCCAACATCAAGGGGCTGAGACTCTATCTCAATGTTGACGACCCGTTCTGCTTCGACAACTATCTCAAGGGATGGGATCCTGAGCAGACAACCAATTCCTACATCGCAAGAACATTCACTCTCGGTGTTGACATCAAATTCTAATGAATATGAAAAAGTACATATATACAATAGCTGCCGCTTTGCTGACCCTGTGCTTCGCTTCATCCTGCGTGGATCTCAACATGAATCCGCCATCCGAAGCGTCAAGCGAAAACTGGTATAAGAATGCCGATCAGATCACAATGTCACTCAACGATCTCTACCGCAAGGCTTTCTACGGAATAGAGTCTGAGTACTGGACCGACAGGAGAACCGACGACTGGTCACAGAGGGACTACACCTACGAGCTTGTCAACGGTAGCGCCACTTCTGCGACAGCGACATTTGAGACCTACTGGGACAACACCTACAAGGCCATAAGCCGCGCCATCCGTGTGATTGAATCAATCGAAAGGCTTGGTGACGGCGACACTTACACGGCTCTCAAGGCAGAGGCCTGTTTCTTCAGGGCCTACATGTACGCCCGAATGGTGATCTGCTGGGGAGACGCTCCGTTCTACACCAACTCAATCACTGTCGAAGAAGCCTACAACATGGGCCGCACTGACAAAGAGACCATCAAGAAACAGGTGATGGAGGATTTCGACACCGCCATAGCCGGTCTTCCCGAGCAGAATGCCAACGGTGGAATCATCCGTGTCGACAAGGGAACAGCGATGGCCTGCAAGGCAAGAGTGGCGTTGACATGGGGCGACTACGAGACCTGTGCCGAACTTTGCAAAGAGATCATGGACATGAAGACATACAGTCTCTACGAGGATTACGGCCAGCTTTTCAGAGAGAAGGCCTACACCTGCGAGACCATCTGGGCCCTGCCTAACTCATACGCATACGAACAGACCCAGGCCATAAAATCTTTCGTCAGCCGTACTGCCGGAGGAAACGCAACGGCCCAGCCTTCATGGGACCTGCTAGCCGCGTACGAATGCACTGACGGGAAAGCCATTGACGAATCTCCTCTGTTCGATCCGCACGACCCTTTCAAAAACAGGGATCCACGCTGCGCCGAGACGTTCGTTGTTCCGGGAACAACAATCTATGGTGTTGTCTATGACCCCCACCCTGACGCGAAGACTGTCCTCAAGGATGGCGTTGAAGTCGATAACATGGACAACAAAACCTCGAAGAACCCCTATGCTGCCTTCAATGGCTGCTGCCTCCGCAAAGGCGCACAGAAGGAATGGAGAGAGGGCCAGTACAACGAGAATCCTCAGATCATCATCCGTTACGCCGACGTGCTGCTGATGTATGCGGAGTCCCTCATCGAACTGAACAGGATTGATGACAACGTCCTCAACGCCATCAACGATGTCCGAGCCAGAGCCTATGGAGTGAAACGTGACGACACAAGCGCCTATCCTGCGGTCACGACCAAGGACCAGACTGAACTCCGCCGCATCCTCCGCAGGGAGCGCCGTGTGGAATTCGCATGGGAGGGCAGGCGCTTCTTCGACCTCAAGAGATGGGGCTGGCTTGAAAAGGCTTACAGCCATCACTACTATGGTCTGCTCAACGCCCAGAACATTAAGAAATACATCACAGACGGCAATTGGTTCTGGCCATACACTCCAGACATCGACGAGGACGGATTCGCCGACTTCACCAAGATGGAGAATGAGAAACTTATTGTCAGATACGGTCTGCACCAGTATGACCCCAAATGCGAGCTCTTCCCCATCCCGAACTCTGAGATGCTGATCAACAAGAACCTTGTACAGAACTCAGGTTATTAACAGGTTATGTCTGTTGATGAAATATTGTTAAGAAGCCGTTTCACCCCCCTGCGCGACATACTCTGCTACGATGTGTTCGACAGGGGGTTCAACGGTTGGATGACCCTGATGCCCAACTTCACGGAGCATCCGGACTTTGATGTGCCGCCAACTCTGGTTGACAAGACACAATGGCCTCCGGTGATGCTCAGCAGCGCAACATTCCGCTACCCAGGCACGCATGGAGCGATGTCCGGCACATACAGCCTGAAGCTCTCCACTCGTCCGGTGGCGGCTCCTTACACCGAAAAGCCCGCTCCGGGAAGCCTCGGACACGCCATCAAGAGACTGTCATTCCGACGCCCCGGTTCGAGATATCTCCAGATTGAGTGCTGGTTCAGCTACACAGCGGAGCAGGACAAGGTTGATGATACGGACAGGCCGCAGCCAGGCCTTCACGAGAGTTCCATACGCGATTTCGGAATGGGTTTCGACATCCAGGAAGGTGGACGGCGCTATCATGTCGGAATGCGTTATCTCAACGCCGTTGACGGGAACATGATTCAGAAATGGCAGATAGAGAACGCCTCCGAAGGCACCGACAAGGACTGGGCCTTCGGTTTGGACGGAGACTGGTGCGTGAGGGGCGTGGATCCATGGTGGTTCGGACGGCGTTATCCTGACGGCAGCCACGACGGGTTCCAGTGGGTGCCTGACGGCCATCAGAAACTCATCTACAATGAGACTGACTGCAAACTGAACTGGCAGTATATGCGCCTTCTGGTGGACACCCGGAAACGTGAGTACACCGAAATGCAGTGTCAGGACCATATTTGGGATCTGCGTGGCACACCCTGCCACTGTGTTGATGCCTATGGCAGGATCGACAACATCATAAATCCGCTTTTCTGGGTCGGGACCGACACCGCGCGCCGGGTGTTCCTCTATGTTGACTCTGTAGTTATCTCACAAGAATGAAGACTTTCAACGACTCACATCTCGAAGTTAAGAAACGGTTCGAAGGAAAATTCGAGACTCATCCCTACGAAGCCGGCTGGGCCGACGAGGCCATATTCTTCATCATGGTGGAAGACACCGAACAGCGCGGCGGCAATATGCCCGGAAGCGAACCTTGCCTGAAAGCCCACGTCCAACTGTCTCAAGACGGTGTCCACTGGGCCGACGACAACACACCTGAGGCCATCATCCACGGCAAAGGCCTGCATACAGTCAAAGTAGCGCCCAACTTCGGGAACTACATCAGACTCCGTGCTGAAGTCATCGGAGGCAGCATGCGGCTCAACCTTCACATCGCCTGCAAAGGCTGATGCTGAAACTGACAATCTTAAACATCAGTGAATATATGAACAAAAAATCACTTATAATCCTTGCTGCCGCCTTCGTGGCGGCAGTTTCGGCCTGCGGAGAGAAAGAACCGCAGAAACCGGCAATAGTACAACCAGGCGGAGGCGAAGAAGAAAAGCCAAACGCTCCCGCTAAAGTCGGAGAGGTCATCCCGGCATGGCAGGAAGGTGAGATGGACATCCATTTCATCAACACTACGACAGGCGAGTCCGCTTTCGTGATAATGCCTGACGGAACACAGCTTCTGATTGACGCGGCCAGTTCCCTTGTCAAGACAAACTCTGACGGGAACACGACCAACACCGGCATCCGCAGTCGCTGGGACCCTACTGCCACTGGCACCCGAGGATCACAGATCATAGGAAACTACCTGAAGAAATGCATGGCATGGACAGGAAACAACACGATTGACTATGTGGTGATGTCGCATCTGCACAACGACCACATGGGAGACTGTAGTTCATCGCTTCCGATGTCTTCCAAAGGTTCATACAGACTTAACGGCCTGACGGAGATTCTGGATGATTTCAATGTCAGCCGCATCATTGACAGAGGGTGGCCGGACTATGATTACCCGTTTGACATGCAGAATCTTGCCAGCAACAAGGCCACGATCCAGAACTATGTGAAGGCTGTCAAGTGGCACGTCGCGAACTCTGGATTGAAGGCAGAGATTTTCAAGGCCGGCTCCGCCAGCCAGATCGCCCCGAAGTCATCCAAGTACGATGTCAGAATCCGGAACATAGCGGTCAACGGTGAGATCTGGACCGGAAACGGCACGGAAACCAAGATGACATTCCCGGAGAAGAAGGACATTCAGGTCGTGAATCCGGCAAAGGTGACAGGAACTGACAAGTGCCCTGCGGAGAACATCTGCAGCGCTGTCATGAGGATTTCCTACGGCAAGTTCGACTACTTCGCGGGTGCGGACCTCCAGTACAACAACCGTTCTAATTTCGCATGGAAAGACGCCGAACTGCCTTGCGCAAAGGCCGCCGGAATGGTCGAGGTGATGAAGGCTGACCACCACGGATCCGCAGCCACCAATCAGGCTGCTGCCTTGAAAGTGCTTAACCCACAGGCCATCATCGTCAACTCTTGGGTGGACTGCCATCCGCGCACGAGCATCATCTCCGAGATGGAAAGCACGTTGCCTGGTGTCAACATATTCATCACTAACTTCTGGCAGGGAGACCGCCCGGCCGGTGTGGATGACAAGGTTACCCCTAAGGAGGCTGCCAGTGTGATAGGTTATGACGGAAACATCGTCGTCCGCGTTGTGGACGGTGGAAACAAATACTACATCATCACAACCACAGACTCAGACGGCAAGATGACGGTGAAGAACGTCTCCGGCCCTTACGCTAGCAGGTAAAGCGAAACGTTTGTCCGGCCATAAGCCTTCTGGCCGGACAAACGAACGATTAAACACATTTTGTCCGGTGAAAGCCCCCTTTCACCGGACATTTTCTATATTCCACCCGCTCTTCTCCGGTGAAAACTATCCTTGTTCCTTTTCCGAACGGTCAGCGCGCTTGATTGCCGGCACTCGTTCAAGTTCGGCGATGTTCTGGCCGTGCTCGACGGCCAGCGCAGGTTTTCTGTCCGAATCGAAATGGAAACGCTTGACGTTGTCGGAAGTGTTGTAGCCGATGATTTTCACCTTGCCGGTGAAATTGATGTCGTCCTCGGGCTCAGGAAGAGGCTGCCTTTCAAACTTGAAGTCTTTGCCGATGAGGATCATATTGCCGAAGTCGGCCTTGGCGATTTTTCTCAAGTCATTGACCTTGAATCCAGTGGCTATCGCGGTGATTTGGATCTTGTCCCCGATGTCGGGATCTGTCATCCAGACGAGGCCTGTCTTGAACTTCTTTACGTTCCCTGTATATTCAGCGATCTTGCTGTTGATGTCGGAAAGGTCGTCCATCGTGAGGCCGTTGTCATTCTTCCCGCAGGTGATGTTTATGAGCAGGCTCTTTGCCGTCTTCAGGTCGAAGTCGTTCAGAAGAGGGGACTGCAGCGCACCTTTCACCGCATCATCAATCCTGTTTTTTCCGGTGCCGGTGCCGCAACCCATCAGAGCCATCCCGCTGTTGATCATCATGGTCTTGATGTCCTCGAAATCCACATTGATGTGGCCTTCGCGGCTGATGATCTCCACGATGCCTTTGACGGCGGTTGAGAGAACCTCGTCCGCCTTCGGGAATGCCTCATGCACAAGAAGGCTGCCATAGAAATCGTAGAGTTTCTCGTTGTTGATGATCAGAAGACTGTCCACATTCTTCACCAGCTCGTGTATGCCGTCAATGGCGCGGGACATCGCGTTCTCTCCCTCGTTCTCAAACGGCAGGGTGACCACGCCGACTGTCAGAATGCCCTTGTCCTTGGCCATCTTGGCGATGATTGGCGCTGCTCCTGTGCCTGTGCCCCCACCCATTCCTGCGGTGATGAAGAGCATCTGCGTGTCATCCCCGAGCACCACCTTCTCGATCTGGTCTTGGGCTTCAAGTGCGGCGTTGCGCCCTTTGGTCGGATCGGTTCCGGCTCCAAGGGCGTTTTTGCCGATGTGGATCTTGGTCGGGACGGGACTTCCGTCAAGTGCTTGGCTGTCAGTGTTGCAGACAATGAAACTGCAACCTTCCACCTTTTCCCTGAACATGTGGTTCACGGCGTTGCAGCCACCTCCGCCCACACCGATGACCTTGATCATTGATTGTATAGGTGTCATTGCAGGGCTGCTTTCAGCCAGATCTATGTCAAAACTAGTGATATTGTCTCCCATAATCTTCTGTTCGTTAAACCTCCTCATTGTTCATTTCGTCGTACAATCCTCCGACAGTCTCGCCGACCTTGCCAAGAATATGCTTTGTCCAATTGAACAGCTTGCGCCGCCCCTTCTTCCCATTTTTACCTGCGCGCTTCCTGTCCTCATATTCCTTGACCTCTTCGTCGGTTGGCTTGTCGAACACTCCGGGACCGTCCTCTTCGCCCAATCCGGCCGCGACGGAAGCCTCTATCGCATCATGCTTGGTTGGAGAATATGGATCATATTCAGTCTCATCGATTTTATCGTGTGGCTCTTCCCTTGTGGTATCCATCCCTGCCGTGGTATTCTCTTTCCCGGTCGTGCCCTCATTCTCCTCAGGTCTGATTCTCTCTGCTTCCTTTTCGATCATCTCCTGTTCCTGTGCGGCCGCTTCCTGTTTCTGCCCGGCAACCACCGTTTCATTTGTGTCAGCATTCATTACGCTCTCCGGTGCGGCCGGCCTGGCCACCCTGACAGGCACGTTGTTGATGCAGTTCAGAGAGCGGTCGCTTTTCGCTGACAGAATCATGCCCATTGATGTGGCGGCGCTGGTTTCGCTGGCCTCTGGGCACCCCTCGCAGGAAAAGAACCTCCTCGGTCTGCCGATTTTCACTGAATATCCTGACAAAGCCTTGATGAAGTTGGCGCAGTTCACCAGTTCCGCTCCGCCTCCTGTCACGACAACACCGGCTCTGAGTATATCCTCGGAAGCGTAGCCGCTTTCCTGAATCTTGAACAGGAGAGCCTCGATGATTTCCTTCATCCTTGCCGTGATGATTTCGGAGATGTATTTCACCGAAACCTGCGCGGTGGCGTTTCCGTCCTCGTCCACAATCTGGATTGTCTTTTCTCCGAGCGAGGACAGTTTGTTAGGCATGCACGCTCCGTATGCCTTCTTGATGTTCTCAGCAAGTTCGAAGGAAAAGTTGCACTCAGACTTTATGTCGTTCGTCACGCTGTTGCCGCCGAAAGGGATGGCGGCGTAGAACCGCATGATTTTGTCTTTGAAAATTGTCACGGAACTTACCCCGGCTCCGATGTCGATCAGCGCCACACCGTTTTCCATCTGTTCGGACTTGAGGACGGCGCGCGCTGTGATGCCCGGAGTGAAATATTTCTTGGCTATCGCTATTCTGATGTCATTGAACACATTGTCGATGTTCGATGAATATCTCCGGTTCCCGATAAACACCTTGAAATTGCCTTCGAGTGTATCGGCGGCCATGCCCACGATGTCGTTCTCAGGCTCGCTGATGCTGTCCTCGGTCGAGAAAGACTGGGCCACGGCTCCATAAATCACCTCTTTGGTGGAATCTTCCAGCGGGTATGATTCCAGCGCCATGGATTTCAGCTCTTTGATTTCGCTTTCCTGGATCAGGTCATCAGGGTCAGGCCTTTTTATGCTTGCCGACGCCGTCTCCTGGCGCACGTACCAGCGCGGCAATCCGACGACAACTTGCTGGATATTGATTCTTAAAGCCTGCTGCGCCTCGCTGATGGCCGTCTTCAGCACGGATTTGACTTTCCCCGGATTGAGGACATAACTATAGCTTATGCCAAGCGATGGTGATTCCTTGTAGTAGACCACCTCTACATTCTGGCCTTGGATCCTGGCCACGCAGACGGCCAGCTTTGATGTGCCCAGATCAACGGATGCTATGTATCTCTCTTCCATATTCAATTCTCTTTCTCTATTTTCTGCAGACAATCTGCCCGTTGTACTTAACATTCACTGTCGAATAGGATCCGGCTCCCTTGTGAGGCAGGATTGATGTGTAGTAGCGGCTGATTCGGTCGAACTTCCTCCCGAAGTCCTCTGGAAGCCCGAAGATGAACCTTTCCTTTCCCTTTCGCGGGATCATGACCAGATCGCCGTTATCCATGACTGTGATCTGACAGATGTTCTCCGCCCATGTCCCTGAATCCTGCATATAGTTGGCCATGGCTATCACTCCGGCCAGCCATTTCCTTTCCGCCTCGGTCTTTGGCTCACCCTTGTAGCCTCTTTCGATGTTGAGCGGAACCGCACCGTCGATGACAGGCACCATCGACGTGTAGTTGCGCTGGAGAGGAAACAGGAATCCTCTCTCGTCGGCGTAGTAGCCGTTGTTGTCTTTCTGGAACCTCACCACAGGTTCCCTCTGGCGGATTCTGACATTCAGGTAGCCGTCAGGGGTGGTGTAGGCCTCCGCCTTGAGGATGGCGCTTTTCCCGTCCAGAATCTCCTCGATCTTCATCAGGTTCACGCTGTCGAGTCTCTGTCCGACACAGGCACCGTAACTTTTGCTCAGATAGCCTTCCACATCCTTGGCGGTCACGAAGTTGAAATCATCCGTGAACTCCACCTTGATACCGGCGCAAGTGATCTGCCCGATCCGCTTCTTGTTCATGCCATGGATGACGATGCAGGTCAGGCCGAGCAGACAGAACGCCACGGCCGCGAGGGTTATCTTGAGTCCTTTCTTCATTTCTTCAGTCTCTTTTCAAGAAGGTCTGTTATCGGAACGATGAACCTGTCGATGTTGCCGGCCCCGAAGGTCGCCAGAACATCAATCGGCTCATTCTCAAGGTATGCCATCAATTCCTCTTTTTTCAGAAGCACCTTCTCGGGGGCGGTCACCTTGTCGAATATGATTTCGGAAGTGACTCCCGGGATAGGCTCCTCCCTCGCCGGGTAGATGTCCAGCAGGATCAGTTTGTCCACCTTGCTCAAAGCGGCGGCGAAATCATCGGCGAAATCCCTCGTCCTGGTGAAAAGATGCGGCTGGAATATGGCTGTGATCTTTCTGCCCGGGAATATTCCCCTCATGGAAGATATGGCCGAGGCTAATTCCTTTGGGTGGTGGGCGTAGTCGTCGATGTATGACAGATGCGGGGTGTTGAGGTGAACCTCAAGTCTGCGCTTCACTCCTGAATATGTTCCTATGGCTTCCTTGATGGCCTCCGGGGCGACCCCGTGACAGAGACAGACGGCAGCCGCGGCCACGCTGTTCTCCACGTTGACCCACCCAGGAATGCCGACACGTATGTTCTCGATCACGCCTCCTGGGTAAACCAGATCGAAGATGTAATGCCCGACCTCGTCCGGCTTGGCGTTGGCTGCATGGTAATCCGCCGAAGGATTGTCATAACTGTAGCTCTGGATCCTGGCCTTGGTGTCGGCGGGAGTGATGTCCAGACCGTATTTCACGATCAATGTGCGGCTTACCTGAGAGGCGAAGGCTTTGAAGGCTTTCTGATATTCCTCAAGTGTGCCGTAGATGTCCAGATGGTCGGCGTCCATGGCCGTGATCGCGGCGATCGCAGGATGCAGCTGAAGGAACGAACGGTCGAACTCATCGGCCTCGGCGACGATTGTCGGCGTGTGGCTGATCAGCAGATTCGTGCCGTAGTTCTTGGATATTCCACCCAGAAAAGCCGAGCAGCCTTTCCCACTTTCGGTCAGGATATGCGCGACCAGAGTGCTGGTGGTCGTCTTTCCGTGCGTTCCCGCCACCGCCAGACAGGTCTGTCCCTCCGCCAGCTCGCCCAGCATCCGTGACCTCTTCACCAGAGTGTAGCCATGCTCTTTGACATAGACAAGTTCCTGAAGGTCAGCCGGTATGGCTGGAGTATAGACGACAAGCGTCGACGCCACGTCCTTTGGAATGTAATCCGGGTCGTCCTTGTAGTGGACGTCGATTCCTTCCTTCTCAAGGGCATGGGTCAAGTCTGAAGGAGTCCTGTCGTAGCCTGCGACCGGATACCCCTTGAACTTGTAGTACCTTGCGATGGCGCTCATGCCTATGCCACCGATTCCTATGAAATAAATCTTTGAATATTTGGACATTTCTAATGTTTGATCAATTTATAAACCTCTTCGGCGATCTTTCCCGCCGCGTCAGGCAGAGCCATCTTTCCCGCATTCTCCTCAAGCGAGGCGATTCTGTCCGGATTCTTCAGCAGCCCCAGAGCCGTAGGAATCATCTTCTCCATCGCTTCGGAATCCTTGACGATCACAGCCGCGTCTTTCTTCACCAGAGCCATCGCATTGTGAGTCTGATGATCTTCTGCCACATTGGGTGACGGGATGAATATCACGGCTTTATGAGCGGCACATAATTCCGACACCGAACTGGCTCCGGAGCGCGAGACCACGACATCCGCCGCAGCGTAGGCGAGTTCCATCCTTCCGATGAAGTCAGAGTAATGAATATGCCGGAGTGCGTCCGGGTTCTTTTCCCTCTGCTCCTTCATGAATTCATCCACATCCTGCTTATAGTATTTTCCGCACTGCCACAGAACATCCACTCCGTCCAGCCCCGGACATCCGTCAGAGATCCATTTCCGCATGCACTGGTTGAAACGGCTGCTCCCGAGACTTCCTCCCACAATGAATATGTGCTTTCTGGCGGGGTCGAGACCATATTCCTTGACCCCTTCGGCCTTCATCTCCGTAGTGGCGGGAACGATGATGCTTCTGATAGGATTTCCCGTCATGACTATCTTGTCGGCGGGAAAGAACCTCTCCATCCCTTCGTAGGCGACACAGATGCGCTGCACCCTGCTCCCGAGTTTCTTGTTTGTCAGTCCCGCAAACCCGTTCTGCTCCTGGATCAGAGCCGGAATATTCATCCCTGTCGCAGCCCAGAGCAGGGGAGCGCTGGCGTATCCTCCGACTCCGATGGCGACCTGAGGCTTGAATTCCTTTATTATCCTTTTTGCCTTGAGCACGCTGGCGACCACTTTGAACGGAACGCAGAGGTCGTTGAGAATGTTCTTGAGGTTCAATTGCCTTTGCAGTCCGACAATCGGCAGCCCGACAATCCTGTAGCCGGCCGCTGGAACCTTCTCCATCTCCATCTTGCCCTCCGCGCCCACAAAGAGTATCTCCGTCTCCGGATTCAGCTCCTTCAGTTTGTTGGCAATCGAGACGGCCGGGAAGATGTGCCCCCCGGTACCGCCTCCGCTTATTAAGACTCTCAATGCTTTGTGTTCCATGATCCTATTCATTGTTGTGGTCATCCATCCCGTAGTCCGGGATGTCATTCTCGTGCACCGGCACGCCGCCATCGTCCTCTTGTGCGGCAAAATCTTCTGTAAGTCCGCTTTCCATCCGGTCCAGGTCATCCAGCCCGCCGCTGACCTCGTCCTTTATCTCCCTGTCGACCAGAGGGGCTGCCTTGGCTGCCTCCCTGTCAATCTTCCTCTTTGCCATCTTGCTGATCGACAGTATGATTCCGAACGCGAGACTGAACATAAGGAATGAAGAGCTTCCGTGGCTGATCATCGGAAGTGTCTGCCCTGTGAGCGGACCCATGTCGCAGTTGACGGCGATGTGCATCATGGCCTGCCCGGTGATCAGCAGCACAAGACCCGCCACCGCTGTCTTGGCGAAATGGTTGTCGCAGTTTCTCACTATAATCGAACCTCTGGCCAAAAGGCTGATGTAGAGGATGATGATGAATATCCCCCCGAGCATTCCGTATTCCTCCACCACGAAACTGAACATATAGTCCTCGAACATGATCGGAACCACATATCTCTGTGTGCTTCGTCCCGGCCCCTTGCCGAAGAACCCGCCTTCGTGGATCGCTATCTTCGCGCTGAGAGGCTGTTTGACATCGTCGTACGCATTTTGGAACGCCTTGCTGTTCCGTGGATTGTCTCTCATTACGTCCAGTTTGGACTCGATGCTTTCTTCAGTGATTCTGTTGAGGGCGGAGTCCAGATGCGGGAACGGTTTGTGCCCTTCTTCGAAGCAGGTGTTTATTCCTATGCAGCAAAGCAGAAGGACAGCGGCGACACCGATCGGCTTGATCAGTTCTTTCATGCTGATTCCTCCGATCAGAATGGTCGCGAACATTATCGCGCCTATGAACACTGTGCTTGACAGGCTTCCCACCATGATGCAGAGGCAGACACTGAATATCGGGAAATAGATGTAGGCTATCTTCTTGACAATCGGCCTTTTCCAGAAATCGTGTTTTTCCCCCAGCTTGTTGGCTATCAAAAAGGAGTCATTACGGAATGCGTTGACCGCCCAGGAAAGGTACATGACCATCGCGACCTTGACTATTTCAAAGACGTGGATCTGCGCTCCGAAAACCGACAGCGTTCTCCAGGCTGTATTGATTTTCTTTACTGTCACAAAACCGAGCGGCAGTTCATCTCCGCCGGTTCTACTGCACACAAGCGATCCGGCCAAAAGCAGGAGGAGAGGCACTATCGAGAATAGGTAGCCGAGCTGCGAGAAAATCCTGAACACACCGATTTTAGGTATCGCATAGCAGATGATGATGACTGCCAGCCCACCCGCAGACAAGAACAACTGTTCCCGGACAATCGCCATCCTGCTGGTGTGCTGCTGGAGAGCCAGCAGTGAGGTAGAGGAGAATATGGCCACTATGGAGAACAAGATGAGCAGGATGACGATCATCCACACGACCTTGTCTCCTTCGAAGGAATCCACGAAGTTCCAGAGAGTGTTCTTTTTCTTTGCTTCCCCTGCCATATTCATTGGTTTTTTAGAGTCTTCTCACGGCTTCCTTGAACTTTTCGCCGCGGTCCTCGTAGCAGGTGAAGAGGTCGAAGCTGGCGCAGCACGGGCTGAGCAACACGACATCTCCGGCCTCGGCGAATTCGCTGGCAGCCTTGACGGCCTCCTCCGCTGATTTCGTGTCCACAATCCTGTCTTTCCCGACGATATCCTCGAAAGCATCGTGGAACTTGTGGTTGTCAAGCCCCAAGCAGACAATCGCCTTGACTTTCTCCTTGACCAACGGTTTGAGAACCTCATAGTCGTTGCCCTTGTCGGTGCCGCCTACAATCCACACTATCGGTTTCCTCTGGCATTCAAGCGCATACCATGCAGCATCCACATTGGTCGCCTTCGAGTCGTTGATGTAAAGCACGTCCTTGATGCTCAGGACAGGCTCAAGCCTGTGCTCGATAGGCTGGAACGTGGCCAAAGCCTCACGAATGGTCTTGTTGTCTATTCCTGAGGCCTTCGCGGCGAGCGCGGCGGCCATTGAGTTGTAGATGTTGTGCTTGCCGCCAAGGGCGAGTTCTTTCAGGAATATGTCGCATTCCTCCTCGCCGTACTTCACGACGATCTTGTCGTCCTTCAGGTACGCGCCTTGCTTCACCTCTGTCTTCTGGGTGAACGGCAGGCGCTTGGCTGAAAGGATGATCTTGTTAAGATGCTCGATTGTGATTTCGTCGTCGGAGTCGAAGATGAAGCAGTCTTCAGGCCTGAGGTTCTGCGTGAGGCGGAACTTGGCCTTCACGTAGTTCTCCATCTGGTAGTCGTAGCGGTCCAGATGGTCGGGCGTGATGTTGGTGATGATGGCGATGTCAGGACGGAACTCGTAGCAGTTGTCCAATTGGAAACTGCTGATTTCCAAAACATAATAGTCGAAGTGCTCTGTCGCCACCTGATAGGCGTAGCTCTTGCCTATGTTGCCGCCGAGGCCGACGTTGAGGCCGGCGTTCTGAAGCAGGTAGTAGATCAGGGATGTGGTTGTTGTCTTGCCGTTGCTTCCTGTTATGCAGATTTTCTTCGCCTTGTCGTACCGGCCGGCGAACTCGATCTCGGAGATGATATGGATTCCTTTCGCCTCGATCTTCTTTATTATCGGCGCGGTGCTCGGGATTCCCGGACTCTTGACCACTTCGTCAGCGTTCAGGATGAGGTCTTCCGTGTGGTGTTCTTCCTCGAAACTGATATCCCATTTGCGGAGTTCGTCCGCAAAGTGCCCGGAAATCTTTCCGTAGTCGGAAAGGAACACATCGAATCCTTTCACCTTGGCCAGGACAGCGGCTCCGACACCGCTTTCTCCACCTCCCAAAACAACAATTCTGCTCATATACCAATCTCCTTTTATCTTATTTTCAACAATGCCAGCGTGGCTACCGCCAGAATGGCCCCAATCAGCCAGAACCTGGTGACTATCTTGGCTTCGGGAATGGCGTGCAACGGTCTGGTTATCAACGCCGGAATCCCTTCTTTTTGATAGTGGTGGTGCAAAGGTGTCATCTTGAATATCCTTCTGCCCTCGCCGTATCTTTTTTTCGTGTATTTGAAATAGAACCTTTGCATTATCACTGAAAGTGACTCGACCAGAAATATTCCGCAAAGGATAGGAAGCAGCAGTTCCTTTCTCATAAGGACAGCGCTCACTCCGATGATGCCTCCGATCGTGAGGCTGCCGGTGTCACCCATGAACACCTGTGCCGGATAAGAGTTGTACCAGAGGAAGCCCATCAGCGCACCCACGAAGGCTGACATGAATATGGCTATCTCCCCGCTTCCTGGAATATACATGATGTTCAGATAGTTGGAGTTCACCAGGTTGCCCCCCAGCCATGCCAGGATGCCGAGAACCACTCCGACTATCGCACTGGTCCCCGCGGCGAGACCGTCCATTCCGTCCGTGAGGTTCGTGCCGTTGGAGCAGGCCATTATGACAACCACGATCATCAGCACGTAGATCGCCCACTTGCAGTACCAGCCCCACCTGCCTTTGAAAGGCGAGAACCATTTGTAGTCGAACTCGTGATCCTTGACGAACGGGAGCGTGGTCTTGGTGCTCTTTATGACATTCTTCATCTTCCATCCCGAGTCCTGAGCCACGAGCGTCTCCGTGTCCACGTTCAGGGCTTCTGAATCGCCTTGCTTGACCACGTTGGCCTCGCCGGCCACCACGGAAACCTTCTCTCTGATAACGATGTCGTCGCTGAAGCAGACCGCAAGCCCGATGATGAGTCCGAGCGCGAGCTGGGAAACCAGTTTGGCTTTCGGATGGAGGCCTTCCTTGTTGTGCTTGAAGACCTTGATGTAGTCGTCGGTGAAGCCAAGGGCTCCGCACCATAAAGTGGTCAGGAGGAGAAGCTGAGTGTAGATATTCCTAAGGTTGCAGAACAGCAGGACAGGAACCACGATGGCAAGGATGATGATGATTCCGCCCATCGTCGGTGTGCCTTTCTTCTGCATCTGGCCTTCCAGCCCGAGATCCCTGATAGTTTCGCCGATCTGCTTCCGCTGAAGCCATCTGATGATTTTGCGCCCGGCGAAGAACGAGATGAACATCGCGGTCACACTGGTCAGCATCGCCCTGAATGACAGGTAACTGAAAAGCCCCTGTCCCGGAATGTCGTATTGCCTTAGATATTCAAAAAGATGGTAGATCATCGCTTTTTCCTCCTATTCGCCGCTTATGCTGTTGAACACTTCGGCAACCACCTCGCGCTCGTCGAAGTGGCGGTGCTCTGTTCCGATTATCTGGTATGTCTCGT
The DNA here is from genome assembly GCA_002321335.1 of Bacteroidales bacterium UBA1628. Taxonomy (GTDB): domain Bacteria; phylum Bacteroidota; class Bacteroidia; order Bacteroidales; family UBA932; genus Cryptobacteroides. The sequence goes on from DCMG01000038.1 coordinate 26,700, forward strand.
GCCCCTTGCCGGCCAGCAGGATGACACCTCCGTCCTTGGCGAACATGATCGCCGTCCTGATCGCCTCCTTCCTGTCCGCGATGAAAACCGCTTTCGCCAGACCCTTGGGACTGAAACCTTTGCGGATGTCATCCAGAATGTCTTCCGTCTTCTCCGTGCGGCTGTTGTCGGATGTGACCACAATCCTGTCGGCGTAGTCCTCGGCGACTTTCGCCATTTCCGGCCTTTTGGTCTTGTCCCTGTCGCCTCCGCATCCGAACAGACAAATCAACTCTTTCCCTCCATCGATGTCCTTGAGAGTCTTGAGGACATTCTCAAGCGCGTCCGGCGTGTGGGCGTAGTCGATGACGACTGAAAGATTTCTCGGCCCTCTTATGACCTCAAGACGTCCCGGCGCGGATTCCAGCTTGCTGATGGCCACCAGAGTCTCTTCCGGATCCGCTCCCAGTGCGATCGCGGCGCTGTAGATCGCAAGAATATTATAGGCGTTGTGCTGGCCGATGAGTCTTGTCCAGGTCTCGCGTCTGTCAATTTTCAAGAGCATCCCCTCGAAGGTTTCCTCCATGATGCGGCACGTGTGGTCCGCGATGCTTCTGCATGAATACCTCACCACTTTCGCCTTGGTGTTCTGGACCATAACCTCGCCGTTCTTGTCGTCGACGTTGGTGATCGCCGTGGCCGTGGCCGGAAGATTGTCGAAGAACAGCTTCTTGCAGCGGAGATATTCAGCGAAAGTCTTGTGGTAGTCGAGGTGGTCGTGGGTGAGGTTCGAGAATATCCCGACCTTGAAGTCAAGCCCAGCCACACGTTCCTGCTCCACGCCGATCGAACTGACCTCCATGAAGCAGAACTCGCATCCGGCATCCGCCATCTCGCTCATGAGGCGGTTGATCGTGATCGGGTCCGCTGTCGTGTTGGCTGTCTCCAGCCGCTTGGTGCCCACATAGTTGGCTATTGTGGAAAGCAGCCCGCAATTGTATCCTTCCGACATGAAAAGACGATAGAGGAGAGTCACCGTGGTGGTCTTCCCGTTGGTTCCCGTGATGCCTACAAGATTGAGTTTTCCGGAAGGGTTGCCAAAAAAATCCGCCGCCATCATCGCCACCGCATGGCGTGAGTCTCCGACCTTCACGAGGGCCGGGGCGCTGCCTGAATATTCATGAACAGCCTTCTTGAGAGCCTCTTCGTCCTCGTACACAATCGCGGCAGCACCGGATGCGACCGCCTTTCCGATGAATGCGTGCCCGTCGCTGTCATGACCTTTGACGGCGATGAACATGGCCCCGGGAGTGACTTTCCGGGAGTCGTTGCAGATGTCTGTGATCTCGATCTCACGGCTTCCCCGTACCTCGATAACCCCTGCGTTTCTTATGATGCTTTCCAGTCTCATTTCAAAGTGAACGTTATTGTTGAACCATCGGCGACTTTGGTCCCGGCCTTAGGACTTTGTGATGTGACGTGCCCTGTCCCTGAATATGAACACCTCAACCCGCTGTTCTCTATGACGAACATCGCGTCCTTAAGCCCCAGCCCCATGATGTCGGGCACAACCGGATTCTTGATGTCCTGCCGCGCGGTTGGTTCTTTTCCTGTCTCCATCACCGGAACTTTCTCTGCGCCGGCTATTTCCTCTCCCCACTCAGGATCGAGGGTGTAGATCGCGTCCACAATCTCGCGCATCGCCGCCGCCGGACCCACGCCGCCGAACAGGCTGCCTTTTATCAGGCATGAGTTCATGCAGATTATGGCGCTGTACTTAGGGTTGTCCGCAGGGAAGAAACCGACGAAGGTGGCCAGATTATGATAACTGCCGTCAGCCGTCAAGCTGTTGTCTTCCGGGTCCCTTCCATATTTCTCGATTTCCTCTTTTGAGAGGGACTGCCTTGCGGTTCCGGTCTTTCCGGCCACGGTCAGTTTCGCTCCCTTTAGCCTATAGGCGGTTCCTTCGGAGGTCACGGCCTTCAGAGCCCTCAGCAGAGTGTCCGCTGTGGCTCTTGAGCAAATGGAAGCGTTCAGAACGCTTGGCCCATTCTTGGTCTTCACCGCACCGTCTTTCTCGATGCTCTCGACCAGATACGGCTTCATCATCCTGCCTTTGTTGGCGATGGCGTTGTAGAACGTAAGGGTGTGCAGCGGAGTCTCTCTGACCGAGTAGCCTATGGCTACGGAGCCCAGATCCGTCGAACTCCAGCTCTTTGAGTCAGGAGACGGAAGGACAGGCTCCCGCAGTCCTTCGAGGTCAAAGTCGAACGCCTGCCCGAGTTTGTACATGTACAGTTTGTCCATGAACCTCTTGGGGTCATCGGAGTAGTTGTTTATCGCAAGGTAGCGGAACACATAGTTGGATGAGATCTCGAAACCGTGCAGGATGGAAATGTTGTCGTAGCCATTGAGATGTACGTCTCTTTTGAAGCCTGAAAGCACACCGTTGTTCTTGGGAATCTCATCGTCCAAGGATTTGATGTAGCCATCCTCAAGCGCGGTCATCAATGTCGTGGTTTTGAACACGGATCCGGGATTGGCGCCGTAGCCGATCGCCATGTTATAGACTTCGTTCAGACTGCTGTCCTTGGGATTTTTTGTCAGGTTCACCATGGCGCGGATGGCTCCGGTCTTCACGTCCATGAACACTGCGCATCCGTCAGCGATCTGGGTGTTGGCTGACATCTGCTTTCTCATGGCCTTGTCGACAATGTCCTGAAGGGTTATGTCAAGAGTCGTCCTCACGTCAAGGCCGTTCATCGGCTTGACGTATGTGCTGTCGTAGTTCTGGATTTTCCCCTTGTTGTCGGTAGGCCTGAGCCAGATTTCTCCTTCCTTGCCGTGAAGGACATAATCATATTTTCCTTCGATGCCTATATGACTGCGTCCTCTTTCATCCGCCTTTTGATTCCGGTTGTCCTTGACGTAACCGATGGTTCTTCTGGCCAGTGTCCCGTACGGGTACTGCCTGGAGTCCCTTTTCTCGACTATGACTCCGCCCTTGAACCGGCCTTCATTCATCAGCGGCAGCCTCTGCAGACGCAGAAGGGTTCCTCTGTCTATGTCGCCGGTCAGTTTCATGTACCTGACACCTTCCCTTCTTCCTGTGACTATCCTTCTGTAATATTCACCGGCGTCGCCACCTGTCTCGGCGGCCAGGCCTTTTGTGAAAGCCTTCGCTTTCGCGAGCCAGTTGCTCTCCAGGCTGTCCGGCTTGCCGCGGAACTCGTCTTTGCGGACCGTGCAGTCCATCGCCAGCCTGTACATCGGCGTCGATATCGCCAGAATCTTTCCGTCATAGCCGATGATGGCTCCCCGCTCCGGTTCGATGACACTTCTTGTGCTTGGAGGGAGGAAGAATCTCGCGATGTCCTCGTCCGGTTTCCAAAACCACTGGATGTAGGCCATCCTGCCAATGATGACCACGCCGATGAACAGTACAAGCGCATAGAAGCGGTACAGAATCATGCCGATTCTGTCCCGTTCCTTCTTTGTGGTGTTTTGTTTCGGTGCAGCCATAATGTCTTTATTTCAGTCTGTCGGCCGGCTTTTCCGGCATGGTCAACTTTGATCCCGACGCTTTCAGCATCTCTTGGACCGTGCTCATTTTTGAGAGACTTTCAAGCTCCACGGTCTTCTGGGCGTGATATATTTCCACATCCATGAGGGCCTTCCTGTTTTCCTCCACGTGTGTCATCGTCTTCTCTATCCTGAGACTCAGCCAAATGCTGACCCAGAAGAGGAAGAACGTGTAGATTATGTGGATGAAATAGCGGCTGACATGCAGTCTCAGCAGCAATTCTCCCTTGAGTGTCGCCAGAGCCGCGTTCTTGAGCCACGACCAGATGTCGCTGAACTTCCATTTCCTCAATTCCGTCATGCCTCTCGCCCTCCTTCAATCTTTTCGGCCACCCTCAGTTTCGCGCTCCTCGCCCTGGTGTTGGCGGTTATCTCGCTCTCCCGAGGCAGGATGGGCTTGCGGTTCACGGCTTTCAGCGGAGCGTGAATATTTCCGAACACATCCTTCTCCTCCTTGCCGTCAGCCCTGCCGGTCCTGATGAAGTTCTTCACCATCCTGTCCTCCAAAGAGTGGTAGGTGATCACAACCAGCCTGCCGCCCGGTCTGAGGGTGTCCGCGGCTCCTTCGAGGAATTTCTCCAGGGAGCGCATCTCGTGGTTCACTTCGATTCTGAGAGCCTGATAGACTTTCGCAAGGTATTTGTGCTCGGCGAATTTAGGAAGGGCGGCCTTGATGGCCTCGTCGAGCTCACTGGTGGTGCCGATGCTGCCCTTGTCCCTCGCGGAAACGATCAGCTGGGCAACCTTGCGGGCGTTGTCCACTTCGCCGTAGATTCGGAGAATCCTTTCGAGATCTTCTTGTGAATATTCATTGACCACATCGGCGGCTGTCTTCCCGCCCTCGCGGTTCATTCTCATGTCCAGGGGGGCATCGTAGCGGAAGGAGAAACCTCTCTCCGCCGTGTCGAACTGGTGAGAGGAGACTCCGAGGTCGGCCAGAATGCCGTCCAGGCCGCCTGTGAGCTTTCCCCTGAGCGTCTCGTCCGTGGTCTCGTGCGCCTTGTTGAGCACGAAATTGTGTATGAACCGGAAATCGGCCCGCACCATCGTCAGGCGGGGGTCGTCTATCCTGTTGCTGATGGCGTCGCTGTCACGATCGAAGGCGATGACGTGACCGTCTTCGTTCAAGCGTGAAAGTAGTTCGGCGGTGTGACCACCGCCTCCGAATGTGACATCGGCGTAAGTTCCTGACGGATTGGTGACAAGGGCGGATATGCTCTCGTCAAGCATCACTGGTGTGTGGTATTCTGACATCGTCCGGTCCTCCTACCTCTCCTGAGACAGCTGCCCGGCGATGTTCAAGAATTCTTCGTTTGAGATTCCGCTGGCCTCGAATCTCTCCTTGGCCCAGATCTCGATCTTGTAATCGTTGCCCGAGAACACTATCTCTTTTGTTACACCAATTGACTCCAAAAGCTTCTTGGGAATCGAGATGCGTCCGAGTTTCGCGTCAGGTTCGACAATCGCCCGGTCGCGCATGTACTCTCTCCAGAAAGCGGCGTGAGCACGATTAAAGAAATTCAACTTTGATTTGACCTCCTCGGACTGGCGTTCCCACTCCTCAAAGGTGTACATCTCAAGGCATTCCTCGAAGATGTCCTTCTTTATGACAAACCTCTGATCACCCTCGGAAGGCATCAACGACTTGAACGGCGAAGGGAAAACCACTCTCCCTTTGTCGTCGATCTTGCCTGAATATTCTCCGATGAATGTAATCATAAGTTATCGTCTTTCACGCTTGGTCACAAAGTTAGAAATATTTTTCCATTTTATTCCACCTATTTCCAAATTTTTCCACAATGATTTCAACAACATCGCTGCAGGTGTCTGTGAAGCCTACGGTTTCCGTGACACAACAAAAAAGGGACTGGCAAAGCTGCCGGTCCCTTCATTGGTATATTCGTGAATATCTTAGAAATTTCCCTTGTCGGCGTTGTCCCACCAGACGCGGGTTCCGCCTTGGTCGCCGGAATGGCCGGTCTTGCTGGAGTTCTCCTTGTTGAGGAGTTCGATTCCAGTCTTGAGGCCTTCTGCGTTGGTGTCACCGGCGTTGCTGCTGTAGATCTGGCGGCGCACGCCTTCCTCAGTTGTGACGGCTCCGTTGCTCTCGTTCACGTAGGCTGGGAATAGAACAGGGTAACCGGTACGCCTCTGCTCGGCCCAAGCCTCTGTTGAGAGAGGGAAGAGAGCGATGTACTTCTGGGTCATGATGCGGGCGAGCTTTTCCTCTTTGGACGCGCCGTTGTCCCACTTCACGCAAAGTTTGTTGAGGGCAGGGGTGTTGAGTTTTATGTCGAAAGGATCCACGAAGTCGATCTGGGTTGAGGTGCCGTTGATGTAGTCCTCGACAGCGTTGGCAGCATATTCCTTGATGTCGGCGTACTTGCCCTTGTAGGCAAGCTCGTTGGCCATGGAGACACGGATGCCTTCCTCGTAGAGGGACTTCACATCGCCGCTTGTCCAGCCCCTGAGGGCAGCCTCGGCGAGAAGGAAGTATGACTCGGCCTGCTTGAAGATTGGAAGCGGAGCTGTGTAGATGCCCTTCTGGTTGTCTTTGTCCACCCATGATGAGAGGTTGCCCCAGTTGTTCGGCTTGCCTGGCAGTCCGCTGGCGAAACGGATTCCGTAGTAGCCGGAATTCTTCTCGACCTTTGTGCCGTCAGTCGTGGTGAACTCGCCCTGATTCTTGCCCATGTACAAAGGCTGACGAGGGTCCTTGAGTCCTGACATCAAAGTCACGAGGTTGGCGTTGAATCCGCAGTCACCCCATGCGAACATCAGCCAGAGTTCGTTCTCAAGGCTCTTGTCGATCATGATGTCCTTGCCTCCGTTGGCCAGAGTGTTGGCGGCGGCGGCCTTGGCGATCGCCGGGAGGTCGTAGCCGGCGGCCTTCATCTCACTCTCTCTCTTGGAGAGGCGGAGAGCGATGCGGAGCTTCATGGTGTTGGCGATCTTTTTCCACATCTCGACGTTTCCACCGCACCAGATGTCGAACGCGCCGAGATCTGCCTTTTCCTTGTCGGAAATCTTGTTGAATCCCTCAAGGGCCTTGTCGATGTCGTCAAGCATGGTCTGGTATAGCTGCTGCTGGCTGTCGAACGGGAAATATGACTCATACTCACCGGACAGGATGGAACTGTGGGCCAGAGGACCATAGACATCGGTTGTCATCATAAGGCTGTACGCCTGAACGACACGCATCACACCAGCCAGGGCAGCCTCGCCCTTGCCTTCGAATGTGCTGACAAGTCTTCTTGTGTTGTTGAACACGTGGAGGTAGTGGTTCTCGTACATTCCGCCGGAGTGGCCTCTGTTCTCACCCATGTCTCCGTTAGAGAAGTTTCCGTTAGGAGTCATGAAGTAACCGCTGTAGAAATCCACGGTGAGGTTTGTCCAGAACTGGAACATGTTCTGCTGAGGAGGGTAGCAGTACTGCATCGGCTCAGCGCACTGGGAAGAAATAGGAAGGTCGTCCGGATTCACCTGCACATCGCTGGTGTTCATCTTCTCGAAGTCACCCGTGCAGGCTGCGAGTCCGAGTCCGAACAAAGCCGCTACTGAATATTTGAAAATATTTTTCATTGTCGTGGAAATGTTTAGAAGTTGAGTTTAAGATTCAGACCGAAGCTGCGTGAGGTAGGGAGCGCGAACATGTCGATTCCCTGCCATCCGTTGCCGGTACCTGCTGAAACATCAGGGTCGCAAGGAGCGTCCTTATAGAAGAAGAACAGGTTGCGTCCGATGATGGAAGCTGTCACGTTCTTTCCGTTACCAAGAAGGTTTCGGAAGGTATAGCCGAAGCTGAGTTCACGAAGACGAATGTTGGTCGCGCTGTAGACGTAGTTCTCGTTGGCGTAAGGTGAGTTGAAGTTGCTTGCGCCTGTGGTCTCGTACCAAGCCCTTGGGTCGAAGGAGACTCCGTCAACTGTGATCGAGCCGGCATCGCGAGCCTCACCTGACCTCTTGGAAACTCCCCATCCATCGAGAGTCGCCTCTGTCATGGAGATGACCTTGCCTCCGAATCTGGCGTCGATGAGCATAGAGAGCGTGAAGTTCTTGTAACGGAATGTGTTGTTCCAGCCGGCGTAGACCTTGGAGTTCATGTTGCCCGCATACTTGAGCTGGTCGTTGTTGTCGTCGCCAAGGATAGGCTGGCCGGCTTCGTTCTTCTGAGGCTTGCCGCTTTCGTCCCTGAGAATCTGGCGGACATAGAGATCTCCGTAAGAACCGCCTTCGGTGAGTATGATCTTGGCACCACCGAAATTGGAGAGTGTAAGACCGTTAGGGAGGTCGTCCACGAGTTCCACGATCTTGTTGTCGTTATATGAGAAGTTGACACCAGTCTCCCAGCTGAAGTCATTGCTGAACTGCTGGTACCAGCTGGCAGTCATCTCAATACCTTGGTTCTGTACGTTACCAGCATTTACGTAGCGGTTACGCAGTCCGGACTCGTAAGGAGAGGCGACTGAGAAGAACTGGTTCTTGGTGTTGGTCTTGTACCATGTCGCTGAGACGTTGAGCCTGTTGCCAAAGAAGGCGCCGTCGAAACCAGCCTCGATGGAGTGTGTCATCTCTGGCTTGAGAGTTCTGAACGGAGCGTTGTCTGGAGCCGTGATTGAACCCTGGCTGCCAAGGCTGTAGAGCAGGTTGGTCATGTAGACCGGAACGTCGTTACCCACGATGGAGTAGCTGGCGCGCACTTTCACAAGGTCTACCTGAGGGCCGAGATCGGCGAATTTGTTCAGAAGGAAGCTGGCTCCAACTGAAGGATAGAAGAAAGAGACATTGTCGGTGAACGCCAAGGTCGATGACCAGTCGTTACGTGCTGTCACGTCGATGAAGAGACCGTCCTTATAGCCGAACTGGGCGGTTGCGAACACCGCGTTCAGGCGTTTCTCTGTGTTCCAGTGATCACCCTTGCCCACGGAAGACATATTCCCGTAATAGTTGTTAGGAGTGAATATGTTAGGGTAGTAGACGTTGCCGCTTCCAGGAGACGTGAACTGGGTCCCTTCAGCCCACAGGCCGACAGTTCCGGTCTTGCTGTGCGTGAAGCTGGAACCGGCTGTCACGGAGAGTGAGAAGGTGTCGTTCCAGTTGTGGTTGTAGCCCACGAGGACATCACCGTACATCTGGTCGCTGAAGTAGCGGTTGTCCTTCATTCTGCCCATAGGGTAGAGGTTGGCGATACTTGACGCATAGGCGTTGTGCACGAAATGCTCCTCGCCTCTTTCATAGCGGAGACGGCCCTGGACGTAGAGGTCTTTGAATATGTCCCATCTCACGCTGCCGCCGAACTCGTAACGGTTGCGGTCGGTGACCGGTTTCTGCCTGTTGAGAGTCCAGTAAGGGTTGCTGTACTGCTGGAGCCCTGTGTTGGTCCAGTTCTGGATGTTGCATCCGCGGGCCGCGTCATAGACTTCATAATTGTCCTTGTAGTAGTTCCAGTCCTCGCCTCTCGGGAAGAGGTAGACACCTGTAAGAGGGTTCCAGAGGAATCCTGCGGCAGCCTGGTTCTCAATGTGCTGGTTGTTGAACTTGGCGCTCGCTTCGATCTTCACGTTCTCCAGGACGGTGAAGTTTACCTTCGTGTTGAAGTTGTGGCTTCTGTATTCGTTCTCTGGAGTCATGCCCTCCGAGTACACATTGCCGTAGGAGAAATAGGCTCCGAAGGTGTCGTTGCCTCCTGAGATGGCTATCGAGTTGTTGGCTGTGAATCCTGTGCGGTAGAACTTCTTCGCATAGTTCGGAGCCTTTGAGGATAGTTTGCTTCCCCAGCTGTAGGTTCCGTCGTCAGAAACACCGTACGTGTTCTGGAATTCCGGCAGAACCATCGGGCTTTCTGCTGTGGTGTTGCTGGAAACAGTGACGTTAACCCTGCCCTCAGCAGCGGACTTTGTGGTGATCATAATGGCTCCATTGGCTGCTACGGCACCGTAAAGCGCTGCCGCCGAGGCACCTTTCAGGAGCGTGATGGACTTGATGTCGTCAGGGTTGATCGTGGACATCACGTCACCGCCATCCCTTTCTCCACCATAATTGGAGGCTACCTGTGAGGAAGTGATGTTCTGCATCACAGGCACACCGTCCACAACGATGAGAGGCTGGTTGCTACCATTGATGGACTTGTTTCCACGGAAGAGGATCTTGGATGATCCACCTGCTCCGGTTGAGTTAGGAGTGATGACAAGACCTGCGCTCTTACCTTGGAGGGAGTTGATCATGCTGATGCTCTTGATGTCGTTGACATCCTTTCCTCCCACAGTCTCAGCGGCGTAGGTGAGGCTTTCGGACGGGCGTTCCACACCCATCGCGGTCACGGTCACGCCTTTGAGAGCCATGGCCTCCTCTTTGAGGACGATTTCCATGTTGGACTGACCGTTCCAAACGATTTCCTTTGTCTCGTAGCCGATGATGGAAATTGTGATCACATCATTGGCTTTAAGATTGTTAAGTTTAAAGTTACCATTGATGTCAGTGGTCTCTCCCGTTGATCCACCTTTGACAAAAACGGCGGCGCCGATGACTGGGCCATTGGCGTCCTT
>DCMG01000091.1:0-4050 GCA_002321335.1 Bacteroidales bacterium UBA1628
TTCCGCTTCCTTGAGAAGTACGGCAACATCCCTCACAGGGAGATGTTCAACATATTCAACATGGGTGTCGGAATGGTTCTCGCCCTTGACGAGTCCGAGGCTCAGAAGGCCATCGACATCCTTGCTGGTTATGGGGACAAGGCGACCGTTATCGGCCACGTGACCGACAGGCCGGGAGTGGATATTCATTTGCTTTAGGAATATTCCTCCGTCCGTGCAAGTTTCTGGAATCATTGGATTTGGTTCAAATGGTTAAAGATTCAAAATTATGAAAAAATCATTTGCTAAACTGACTGCGGCCATTGGTCCGGCCTTGCTCACAATGCTGGGGTTTTCCAGTTGCGGAGACAACATTTGGGAGGCACGTTGCGAGTACGGAACTCCATCCTGTGATTTCAAGGTCGATCTCACCGTTGTGGATGAAAGCGGGAAGGCCATCAAAGGTATCCGTGTGGCTCCTTCGGAACGGTTGACCTATGACAAGGACACCCTCTACACGGACGAAAGCGGCAAGGCCGTTGGTAATTATGACAGGGTCTGGCCGTATGATGAGGTAAAGTTTTATTTCGACGATGTTGACGGAGATGCAAACGGTTCCTTCAAGCGGGACAGTCTTACGGTCAAGGCTGAGAAACTGAAAGACGGAGACGGCAATTGGTATTCAGGTGAGTATTCCTTGAAAGGCACAAAGACTTTGAAGAAGAGCGAGTAACGGATGGACGGAATTTCGATCAGAAGAAGAATCGCGTTGGACATCGCAAGGTCTCTTCGCAAGTCTCAAGAGGAGGAACATCCTCTGAGGCAGCTCTTCTGGGAATGCACGCTCCGATGCAATCTTCACTGTCTGCATTGCGGAAGTGACTGCAAACAGGTTGCCTCCACACCGGACATGCCAAAGGAAGACTTTTTCAAGGTGTTGGATTCCATCGCTGTAAAGACCGATCCACACAAGGTTTTCGTCATTGTCTCAGGTGGAGAGCCGATGATGCGCGCGGACTTGGAGGAATGTGGCAAAGGAATATATTCCCGTGGATTTCCGTGGGGGATGGTTACTAACGGCTTCGGGATGACAATAGAAAGATTCTCGCGTCTCCTCGGAGCCGGTCTTCATTCTATGACCGTCAGTCTGGACGGGCTTCAGGACAGCCATGACTGGCTTCGTGGCCGTGAAGGAAGTTTCACCCGTGCCGCAGAGACAATCCGTATGGCGGTCCAGTCCGACATCGCTTTTGATGTCGTGACGTGTGTGAACCGTAGGAACTATTCGCAACTTTCTCAGATCAAGGAGTTTCTGATTAGTCTCGGCCTGAAGGAATGGAGGCTTTTCTCAATATTCCCGCAAGGACGCGCTGCTTTGAATCAGGATCTTCAGCTTCCATCGGAGATGTTCCGTGGAATGCTGGATTTCATCAAAGCCACCCGCAAGGAGGGGAGGATCAAGGCAAGTTACGGCTGCGAAGGGTTCCTTGGCCCTTATGAGGGTGATGTCAGAGACCATTTCTACTCCTGTCAGGCCGGTGTGAGCGTAGGTTCCGTGTTGGTGGATGGCTCCATATCTGCCTGCACCAGCATCAGGGCCGACTATCATCAAGGCAACATCTACAAGGATGACTTTATGGATGTGTGGGAGCACCGCTTTCAGCCATATCGTAATCGGGATTGGATGCGGAAAGGTGAATGCGCAGACTGCAAGTACTGGAAATGGTGCGAGGGCAACGGAATGCACCTTCGCGACTCGGATGGCAACTTGATGCTCTGTCATCTGAAACGCGTTTTAGTGAAATAGCGGTATCAGATTTCTGGATGAGTAGTGTCAGTATTTAAGAATTGTTAAGAAAATTAACTTTATAAAAGTATATAAATGAGAGCTTTAATCAGTGTTAGTGACAAGACGGGTGTCGTTGACTTCGCCCGCGAACTCGTGTCGCTTGGATGGGAAATTCTTTCAACCAGCGGCACCATGAAGATGTTGAAGGAGGCAGGTCTGCCTGTGACTAGCGTGAGTGATGTCACGGGATTCCCTGAGATCTGCGATGGTCGCGTAAAGACCCTTCATCCGAAGATTCACGGGGCCCTTCTTGCGCGCAGGGACATTCCTGATCACATGAAGCAGTTGAGCGACAACGGAATAGAAAAGATAGATCTCGTATGTGTCAACCTCTATCCTTTCCGTGAGACCATCGCCAAACTGGATGTCACGATGGAGGATGCGGTCGAACACATCGACATCGGTGGCCCGTCAATGCTCCGCAGCGCTGCCAAGAACTGGGCCTCGGTCACGGTTGTCGTCAATCCTGAGGACTACGCAACGGTCATCTCCGAGATCAAAGCGACCGGTGACACGACCCCGCAGACCCGTCTCAAACTCTCAGCCAAAGCCTACACTCACACCGCTGAGTATGACAGCGCGATTGCAACCTACATGCGCGCCCAGGCCGGCCTTCCTGAGAAACTATTCCTTGAATATGACATCTGCCAGAATCTCCGCTATGGTGAGAACCCTCACCAGCAGGCCAAGTTCTACAAGACACTGAAGCCGGTTCCATATTCATTGGCCACAGCCGAGCAGTTGAATGGCAAGGAACTGTCTTACAATAATATTCAGGATGCCAACGCTGCCCTTAACATCGTCCGTGAGTTCAGCGAGCCTTTCGCTGTGGGGCTCAAGCACATGAACCCGTGCGGGGCCGGTCTTGGCACCGATGTGGTAGACGCTTGGAAAAAAGTATACGAGGGTGACAAGACCTCAATCTTTGGTGGCATCGTGGCCTTCAACCGTGAGGTCAACCTTGAGGTGGCGCAGTTGCTGAAGCCAATTTTCCTTGAGATCGTGATGGCACCGTCATTCGCTCCGGATGCCCTTGAGTTGCTACGTACCAAAAAGAATCTGCGTGTCCTGAAAGTGAATATGGAAGGCTCTGTCAAGGAGCAGATGCAGTGCGTTAGCGTTAATGGAGGCCTTTTGGTTCAGAATCAGGATCTTACAATCGTGCCGGTGACCACATCCCAGACTGTTACAGAGACCATGCCGACCGAGGAGCAGATTGTTGATCTGAATTTCACATGGAGGATTGTCAAGCATGTCAAGTCCAACGCCATCACCGTTGGCAAGGCCGGGATGATCTATGGTGTCGGTGCCGGACAGATGAACCGTGTTGGTTCCGCTGAATTGGCTCTCAAGCAAGCAGCCGCCACTTTGGCCGAGGAGGAAACCGCAAAGACAGGTGTTTCGGTTGATCCAAAGGAGGCCGCCCGAAAGGCCGGTCTCGTGCTGGCTTCAGATGCCTTCTTTCCGTTCGATGACTGCGTGACCCTTGCCGCTGAGTATGGAGTGAAGGCCATTGTTCAGCCTGGTGGATCCGTCCGCGACGAGGATTCCATCAAGAAGTGCAACGAGCTTGGCATTGCCATGGTCTTCACCGGAGAACGTCATTTCAAACATTAGTCTGCTATGCGAGTATTCCATTTTGAATCAACGAACAAGAGTGACGGCAAGACTATCATGCTGGACACTCTGCTGTCCAAGAATGTGCTGGTTGTCGGGGGAGGCGGACGCGAGCATGCTATTGTGGATGCCTTGAGCCGTTCCAGAAGTGTCGGCAAGATCTATTGCGCACCCGGTAACGCCGGGATTGCAGTTCAGGCCGAGTGCGTTCCTCTTAAGGAGACTCAGATTCCAGAACTCGTGGAGTTCGCCAAGGAGCATGGCGTTGACCTGACCGTGGTCGGCCCGGAAGTTCCTCTTTCGGCTGGAATCACGGATGCTTTCACGAAGGCAGGCCTTAGGATATTCGGCCCTTCCGCCGCTGCCGCCCGCATCGAGTCCAGCAAGGACTTCGCCAAGCAGCTGATGGAGAAATACGACATCCCGACCGCAGCCTTCAGAACCTTCGACAACTATGATGAGGCCATTGAATATGTCAGCAGACACACCTTCCCGATAGTTCTGAAATATGACGGCTTGGCTGCCGGAAAGGGTGTCGTCATTTCGGAGACCTTCTCAGATGCTCAGGTTGCATTGAAGGACATGCTTCTGGACGACAAGTTCGG
>DCMG01000091.1:4094-20596 GCA_002321335.1 Bacteroidales bacterium UBA1628
GAGGAATATCTCACCGGCCCGGAGTTCTCGTTCATGTGCTTTGTGAACGGAGAGGAAGTCTTTCCTCTGGCCGTTGCCCAGGACCACAAGAGGGCGTTCGAGGGAGATAAAGGTCCTAACACGGGCGGCATGGGAGCATATTCACCAGTCCCGATCATTACCGCTGAGGATGAGGAATATGCCCTTGAGCATATCATGAAGAAGACCGCAGCCGCGATGGTCGCCGAAGGTTGTCCGTTTAAGGGATTGCTTTACGGAGGTCTGATGAAGACTCCATCAGGGATCAAGGTGATCGAGTTCAACTGCCGTTTCGGAGACCCTGAGACTGAGGTGGTTCTGCCTCGTCTAGAGTCCGACATATTCGAAATCTTCTGTGCCGTCACAGATGGCGGCAGACTTGTGAACGCTCCGGAAAGGACGGATTCCACGGAGGGTGTCAAGATTCCTTCATCGCAGTTGATGCCTGAGATTAAATGGTCAGACGAACCGACTATTGGTTTCGTTATGGCCTCGAAAGGCTATCCTGGCTCCTACGAGAAAGGCTTCAGGATCACCGGTTTGGAGGACGCTTTGGCTGATCCGTCTGTCAAGGTCTACCAGATGGGAACCAAAGAGATTGTTGATCCTCAGTCTGGTGAGAAGTCCCTTGTGACATCAGGAGGACGTGTGCTGATGGTGGTCGCGTCCGGCGAGACCCTTCGCCAGGCTCGTGACAAAGCCCTTGTCGCTGTACGTAAGATCCATTGCGACAACCTCTTTTACCGTTCCGACATCGGACATCTTGTACTCTAGACAGGTGCTTCGACAAACTCAGCAACCACAAGTAATGTCTCGAAAGGCTTATCCTGAGGTCGCTGAGCCTGTCGAAGCGACCATCAACACCGGTCACTGAGCCTAAATTACACCGGTCACTGAGCTTGTCGAAGTGCCGGCAAAACAATAATAAACCTTATACACAATGATCATAAGTGGAAAAGACCTTGCGGCCCGTCTAAAGGCCCAAATGGCCGAGCAGGTGGCCACATTCCCTGCAAAATATGGCCGAGTGCCTCACTTGGTGGTGATCCTGGTCGGTGATGATCCCGGCAGTCAGACCTACGTTAGAAACAAGGCCAAGGCCTGTGATGTCGTAGGAATCAGGAACACAACCGTCAGGATGCCCGCTGACACTCCTGAGCAGGAACTTCTTGACAAGATAGCCGAGCTCAATGCCGATGACACCGTTGACGGCATCCTTGTCCAGCTCCCTCTTCCGAAGCAGATCAGTGAGCCGAAGGTGATTGAGGCCATCGCCCAGTCCAAGGACGTGGACGGCTTCCACCCTCTGAACACAGCCGCCCTCTGGCAGAAGAGACCGAACTCTTCCTGTGTGGTCCCTTGCACCCCGATGGGAATCATCAGGCTACTTGAGGACACCGATTACGAAATCGCTGGCAAGAACGCCGTCGTGATCGGCCGCAGCCAGATTGTCGGTCTTCCGATCACCAAGCTTCTGCTTGACAGAAACGCCACAGTAACGATTTGTCATTCAAAGACAAAGAATCTTCCTGAGATAACAAGGCAGGCCGACATCCTTGTCGTAGCCATAGGCCGGGCGAAATTCGTGACCGGCGACATGGTCAAGGAAGGAGCCGCTGTGATCGATGTGGGAATGGATTTGGATGAAAACGGGAAACTCTGTGGAGACGTTGACTTCGCCTCAGTCGAGCCAAAAGCCTCTGTCATCACCCCTGTCCCTGGCGGCGTCGGCCCGATGACCATCTGCTGCCTCATGGAGAACACCATCCAGTGCTTCCTCAACAAGGTCGCTGCCCGATAGCTCTCAGTTTAGTCAAAAACGCATTGCCCCAAAACGACAGTTTGTCCGGCAGATAGACCTTTCACCGGACATAATACTTGATAGAGATTGTTTGTCCGGTGGGAATATGTTTGGCCGGACAAAACAGTCAAAACATTGAAAAACAATAAGAGGATGACCTGAAGTTCGGGTCATCCTCTTATCGCTTTGATAGGTTTCTCGGCAAACTAAGCGTTTTCTTTTTCTTTCGGGAGGATGAGATTGAGTATGACTGCGAGCACGAACACGACAGCCACGCAGTTCTCGGCGAAGACGGTCTTGACGATGTCAGGGAAGATGTTGAACATCTGGGAAGCCGATGTGAAGCCGAGGCCAACGCTAAGCGAGAGGCTGGCGATGATCATGTTACGGTTTCCGAACCCACACTTCGCCATCATTCCGAATCCCGCGAAGAGGATGCTTCCGAACATCATGATTGTACATCCGCCGAGTACGGCCTGAGGAATTGTTGTCAGAGTGAGGCCTACTGCCGGGAAAACTCCGCCGATGATCATGATGGCGGCTCCGGTGGCGATTGCGAAACGGTTGACCACTCCGCTCATTGTGGCAAGCCCTACGTTTTGGCTGAACGAGGTGATCGGAGTACATCCGAACAGGCCAGCGAGTGAACTGACGAAACCATCGCATGCGATGCTGCCACCAAGCTCACGGTTGGTAGGCTGACGCTTGAGGGCACCGGCGCAGAGCGCGCTGGTGTCACCGATGGTCTCGGTGGCACTGACCATATAGATCGCTATGATGGAAAGTATCGCTCCGAGATTGAATTCAGGCTTGAAAGGCAGGAACTTGGGCAGTGAGATGAATCCCGCTCCGCTGAGCGCACCGAAGTCCACCATTCCCATGAACAATGATAGCACATAGCCTACAATCAAACCGACGAGCACCGAGAGCGAGCGAAGGAAACCTTTTCCGAACACCTGACAGACAAGGCAGGTGAGGAGAGTCACCGAACCGATGATCCAGTTGTGCGCGGCTCCGAAATCAGCGGCTCCCTGGCCGCCTGCAAAACTGTTCGCGCCGATAGGAAGCAGGGAGAATCCGATTGCAGTGACCACGGTCGCCGCCACGATAGGAGGTACCAACTTGACCCAGTACTTGACAA
The DNA here is from genome assembly GCA_002321335.1 of Bacteroidales bacterium UBA1628. Lineage (GTDB taxonomy): Bacteria > Bacteroidota > Bacteroidia > Bacteroidales > UBA932 > Cryptobacteroides. The sequence goes on from DCMG01000091.1 coordinate 7,055, forward strand.
AGAGCCCCAGCAGTCCTTCTACGATACCGCCGATGATCACGGCTCCCATCAGAGTTCCCATACCCATTGTGGATCCTATGAATATGGCGAGAGAGAGGAATGTGAAGCTGATACCCATCACGATAGGCAGTCTCGAACCGATCTTCCAGACAGGATAGAGCTGCACGAGGGTGCCGATACCTGCGATGATCATACAGTTCTGGATGAGAGCGCCCTGGAGAGCGGAGTCGACTCCCACGACTCCTGCGAGGATGATGATAGGGGTGATGTTGCTCACGAACATCGCAAGCACGTGCTGGAGGCCGAACGGAACGGCCTGAGCTACCGGAACACGTCCGTCCAGCTCATAGATGTTGGACTTTGCCATAGACTTAGTTATTTCTGAAATGTATTGTCTGGGTTTCGTAGTCCATGTCCTCTATGATAGCGATGGACTCAAGGTGGTAGCCTGCCTCGCGGAGGATCCTGCCGCCTTTCTGCTGGCCTTTCTCGATCGCCACGCCGAGTCCGACCACCTCGGCTCCGGCCTGCTTCACGATGTCTGTGAGGGCAAGCATCGCCTGACCGTCGGCGAGAAAATCATCGACGATGAGAACCTTTTCCCCTGCGTTGAGGTATGGCTTTGACACAAAGACATTGTTCATCCTCTTGTGGGTGAATGAATATGCCTGTGAAACATATTTGTCGTCGGTGCAGTTGGCTGTCTCGCCTTTTTTAGCGAAAACTACCGGAACATCATATAAGTCGGCGAGCAGGGTGGCGATGGCTATTCCGCTGGCTTCGATGGTCAGGATTTTTGTCACGGTCTCGCCACGGAAGCGGCGCTTGAACTCGTAGGCCACCTGCCTCATGATGTCGATGTCAATCTGATGGTTGAGAAAATTGTCAACCTTGAGGATGTTGCCCTCCTTGATCACTCCGTCAGAGAGGATCTTTTCTTCGAGAAAGTTCATGTTCTATATACCAAAATGCAAATTTATAGAAAAAAATCAAGTAAGCGTCAAAAAATATCTATCTTTGCCGCCACAGACATTAATTATGCGCAAGAACACCATTCAATCCATATCCGAACAGACCGGTTACTCTGTCTCGACAGTCTCAAGGGTTCTGTCTGGCAAGGCTCAAAGGTCCAGGATCAGCCAGAAGGCGATTGACATAATTCAGGCTGAGGCCAAAAGAGTGAACTATACACCCAACCTCCTGGCCCAAGGACTCAGAACGAGCAGGACTTACACCATTGGTCTGACGGTGCCCGGGATTGACAATCCGTTCTTCGCCACTTTGGCCAGCACTGTGATAGAGAATCTGAAACTTGCTGGCTATCATACCCTTCTGGCCGACTCGCTGGAAAATGAGAAGGATTTCGAAAGTTCCCTTTTGATGTTCCGTTCCAGGAGCGTTGACGGCATCATTGCTGTGCCAGTCGGCAATTCCATCGCATTGATGGAAGAAATCACTGGCGATATCCCTGCTGTCTTGATTGACCGTTACTTCGAGGGAACATCTCTCCCTTACATATGCACCGACAACTATGCGGGTGGCTATATGGCCACTGAATATCTTATAAACCGTGGCTGCCGCAACATCCTTTCGATTCAGGGAGTTGAGGACTCTACCCCTTCAATGGAGCGTGTCCGGGGCTTTAAGGATGCGATTGCGGCCCACAGCGACAAGAACATTGAATATGCCGTCGTCGGTGACGCTTTCTCAGTCGAGAATGGTTACAATCAGGTCAAGAGAATATTCAGCGAAGAAGTGAAGTATGACGCTGTGTTCGCATATTCTTCAACCATCCTGCTTGGAGCCATCCGCGCATTCCGTGAGCTTGGCATAAAGATTCCGGAGCAGGTCGGTCTGATTTCTTTTGACAACAACGGCTTCCTCGACTTCCTTGACCCTGCCATAACCCGCATCGAGCAGCCGCTCTCCGAAATCGGCCGTCTGGCGTCTCAGACCCTTATCGACATAATTGAGAACAGGCATCAGGATCTTCCCCCTGTCCAGCGTCTCATAGCCCCGAGCCTTATCGTCCGTGACAGTTGTTAGCGTTCCACCTGTCGTTGAGCTTGTCGAAACGACAGGTGGTGAAATAAAGGGAGTGTAACCAAACCGCAAATTAATTTCTTCCAGGCGAATTTTGGTAACGTGCAAAATTCGTCTGGAAGAAATTTTTGCGGTCACTTATGAACAACAAGGTCTCTTCGGCAAGTTCAGTGACCACTTTCAGAAAGTAGGTAGCAACAAAAACCGGCTGTGGAATTGATCCGCAGCCGGCCTTTCATATTCATTGAATAAACTCTGCTAGAGTTCGTTCATTTCCTGTTCGTACTCATCCTTACGTCCAACGATGATGTCCTGGAACTCCTTCTGACCTGTACCGGCCGGAATGAGGTGACCGCAGATGACATTTTCCTTCAGACCCTCGAGATGGTCGACACGAGCCCTGATCGCGGCCTCGCTGAGCACCTTTGTGGTCTCCTGGAAGGATGCGGCGGAGATGAAACTGTTGGTCCTGAGGGCAGCCCTTGTGATACCTTGAAGCACAAGCTTCGCTGTCGCAGGATTAGCCTCACGGACAGCCATCAGTTTCCTGTTCTGCCTTTCGAGAGAGGAGTTCTCATTCCTCATGTCGCGGGCATCGATGATGTCACCCTGCATGTACTTCTGGGAATCCCCGGCGTCAATGACAAAATATTTACCGAATATGTTGTCGTTGGCATCCATGAAATCCCACTTGTCCACCAGTTCCTCCTGCAGGAACTCAGTGTCGCCAGGGTTGGTGATCTGAACCTTGCGCATCATCTGGCGCACGATGATCTCGAAGTGCTTGTCGTTGATCTTCACGCCCTGCAGACGGTAAACCGCCTGCACCTCGTTGACGATGTAATCCTGAGCCTTGACAGGTCCGAGGATGTTGAGGATGTCGGTAGGGGAGATGCCACCGTCTGATAGCCTTGTGCCGGCCTTGACGTAGTCGTTCTCTTGTACGAGGATCTGCTTGGTAAGAGGAACGAGATAGTGCTTCTCGATTCCTGACTTGTTCTTGACGATGATCTCGCGGTTACCTCTCTTGACCTTGCCCATGAGAACCTCACCGTTGATCTCGGCGAGAATCGCAGGGGATGAAGGTGTTCTGGCCTCAAAGAGTTCCGTGACTCTAGGAAGACCGCCGGTGATATCGCTTGACTTACCGATCGCGCGAGGAATCTTGATGATCACGTCACCCACATTGACCTTGTCTCCGTTGTTGGCGATGACGTGTGCGCCGACAGGAAGATTGTACTGCCTGATCTGGTTGCCTTCGTCGTCAAGGATGAGGATAGACGGGTTCTTTGTCTTGTCCCTGGACTCGATGATGACCTTGTCCTTGTTGACCGCAAACTCGTCGGCTGCCTCCTCGCGGAAGTTGACTCCCTCCACCAGGTTGTCGAACTGTACCTTACCTGAGGTCTCCACAATGGTGATGGCGTTGTATGGATCCCACTCGCAGAGCAGGTCGCCCTTCTTGATTGTGTCGCCGTCCTTGAAGTACAGCCTTGAACCGTAAGGCACATCGTAGTGGGAGTAGGTGATTCCCGTGTTCTCGTCGATGATGCTGACTTCGGTCATACGGCTGACAACGATGTCCTGAGCGGTTCCGTCCTCACCGATCTTCTGAATGGTCCTGAGCTCTTCGAAGACGAGCTTGCCATCGTACTTGGATTCGATTGATGAGTCTGCCGCCGTGCTTGAAGCCGTACCACCGACGTGGAAGGTACGCAGGGTAAGCTGGGTACCAGGCTCACCGATTGACTGCGCGGCGATTACGCCGACAACCTCTCCCTTCTCAACCATCCTGCTTGTCGCGAGGTTGCGTCCGTAGCACTTCGCGCAGACTCCCTTGCGGGACTCGCACGTGAGTACTGAACGGATCTCAACCTGTTCGATAGGCAGGTGGTCAATCAGATTGGCTGTCGCCTCGCGGATCTCCTCTCCGGCCTTGATGATCAACTCACCGGTGAGAGGGTTGAATATGTCGTGGACAGAAGTACGTCCGAGGATTCTCTCTCCGAGGGACTCTACGATCTCGTCCTTGTTCTTGATCGCGGTTGCGATAAGGCCTCTGAGTGTACCGCAGTCTTCCTCCGTGATGATGACATCATGTGACACATCGACAAGACGGCGGGTAAGGTAACCGGCGTCAGCGGTCTTGAGGGCGGTATCGGCCAGACCTTTACGGGCACCGTGCGTGGAGATGAAGTACTCGAGCACCGTCATACCCTCCTTCAGGTTGGAGATGATAGGGTTCTCGATGATCTCAGCTCCTGCGGCTCCTGACTTCTGAGGCTTGGCCATAAGTCCACGCATTCCGCAAAGCTGCTTGATCTGCTGTGTTGATCCACGGGCTCCGGAGTCCAGCATCATGTAAACCGGGTTGAATCCCTGCTGGTCAGCGGAGATCTGTTTCTCGACGATCTTCGTCAGCTGGTTGTCAATGGCTCCCCACAGGTCAATCACCTTGTTGTAACGCTCGTTGTTGGTGATGAAGCCCATCGCATAGTTGTTCTTGACTTCCTCCACCTTTTTGTAGCCCTGTTCGATGAGGCTGGCTTTCTCCTGCGGGATGATCACATCACCGAGGTTGAATGAAATACCGGCCCTGAACGCCTGGTCGTAACCAAGGTTCTTGATGTCGTCCAGGAACTGAGCGGTTCTGGTCACACCTGTGCTCTTGATGACTTCCGTGATGATCTTTCTCAGAGCTTTCTTTCCGAGAATATCATTGACGTAAGGCACCTCATCAGGAACGTATTGGTTCACTATGATTCGTCCAGCCGTGGTCTTCTTTATCTCGTAGCCCTTGCTCAGATCCATCTTGTCAACAGGAAGTCTCACTCCGATCTCGGCGTGCATGTCGATCGCCTTCTCGTTGTATGCGACGATTACCTCCTCAGGTCCGTAGAAATTCATTCCTTCGCCCTTTGCTCCCGGTCTGATCTTCGTGATGTAGTAAAGACCGAGCACCATATCCTGTGAAGGTACGGTGATAGGTGTTCCGTTGGCTGGGTTAAGAATATTCTGTGAGCCGAGCATGAGGAGCTGTGCCTCCATGACAGCGGCGTTGCCGAGCGGAAGGTGCACAGCCATCTGGTCACCGTCGAAGTCGGCGTTGAAGGCCGTACATGCGAGAGGGTGGAGCTGGATGGCCTTTCCTTCGATCATTCTTGGCTGGAACGCCTGAATACCAAGCCTGTGGAGGGTAGGGGCACGGTTGAGGAGAACAGGATGGCCTTTCATCACGTTCTCCAGAATGTCCCAGATAACAGGATCTTTTCTGTCCACGATTTTCTTTGCGGACTTGACCGTCTTGACGATTCCTCTTTCGATGAGTTTACGGATGATGAACGGCTTGTAGAGCTCGGCTGCCATGAACTTAGGCAGACCGCACTCGTGCATGTTCAGTTCCGGGCCGACCACGATCACGGAGCGGGCGGAATAGTCCACACGCTTACCGAGGAGGTTCTGGCGGAAACGTCCCTGCTTTCCCTTGAGTGAGTCAGAGAGAGATTTCAGTGCCCTGTTGGATTCGCTCTTTACGGCGCTTGACTTCTTCGAGTTGTCGAACAGTGAGTCAACGGCCTCTTGAAGCATACGTTTCTCATTCCTCAGGATGACTTCCGGAGCCTTGATCTCAATGAGTTTCTTAAGTCGGTTGTTCCTGATGATGACTCTCCTGTAAAGGTCGTTCAGGTCAGTGGTCGCAAATCGACCTCCATCGAGTGGGACGAGAGGGCGAAGATCCGGCGGGATTACAGGAATCACCTTCATGATCATCCATTCAGGACGGTTGATGTTCCTTGACTCCATGAACCATTTCACGACTCCGAGTCTCTTGAGGTGTTCAGCTTTTCTCTGCTGGGATGTCTCGTTGAGCATCTTTATGCGCAACTCCTTTGACAGACCTTCTATGTCCGTCTCCTTCAGCAGGTCATAGATGCCTTCAGCACCCATCTTAGCCACAAACTTTCTTGGATCATCAAATGGCAGATCATCATTCTCGGGAAGTCTCGCCATCACATCGAGGTATTCGTCCTCTGACAGGAGATCCATCTTCTCAAGTCCGCTGTCGCCAGGGTTGACAACGATGTATTTCTCGTAATAGATGACCGACTCGAGTTTCTTTGCGGGAAGTCCAAGAAGGGCGGAGATCTTGTTTGGAGCTGACTTGAAGTACCAGATATGAGCCACAGGCACGGTCAGGGCAATGTGTCCCATCCTTTCCCTGCGGACCTTCTTCTCCGTCACCTCGACACCGCACCGGTCGCAGACAATTCCGCGGTAGCGAATTCTCTTGTATTTTCCGCAATAGCACTCGTAGTCCTTTGTCGGTCCGAAGATCTTTTCGCAGAAGAGACCGTCGCGCTCAGGCTTGTAGGTCCTGTAGTTCACCGTTTCCGGCTTCAGGACCTCTCCGCAGGATCTCGCCGAGATGTCCTCAGGTGAGGCCAGCGAGATGCTGATCGTCGAGAAGTTGCTTTTTACCTTGTTTTCCTTATTATTGAAAGTAGGCATATTCTTGAATGTCAATATTCTTGAAAATTAATCCAAAGTAACCTTGAGACCAAGTCCCCTGAGCTCGTGGAGGAGAACATTTAGTGACTCAGGAATGCCTGGGTTCGGCATAGGATCCCCCTTCACGATCGCCTCGTAAGTCTTGGAACGTCCTGTAACATCATCGGATTTGACGGTGAGAATCTCCTGGAGCGCATTGGCGGCGCCGAATGCCTCAAGAGCCCACACCTCCATCTCTCCGAATCTCTGGCCTCCGAACTGAGCCTTACCTCCGAGAGGTTGCTGTGTGATGAGTGAATATGGTCCGATGGAACGCGCGTGCATCTTGTCGTCCACCATGTGGCCCAGTTTGATCATGTAGATCACGCCGACTGTCGCAGGCTGGTCGAACCAATCTCCGGTTCCGCCGTCCCTGAGGTGTGTTTTGCCATATCTTGGCACTCCGGCCTTGTCTGTGTAGTCACAGATCTCGTCGATAGTCGCACCATCGAAGATAGGAGTGCTGAACTTCAGCCCGAGCCTAGCGCCCGCCCATCCGAGAACAGTCTCGTAGATCTGACCGAGGTTCATTCGTGAAGGCACACCCAGAGGGTTCAGAACAATGTCCACCGGAGTTCCGTCCTCGAGGAACGGCATATCTTCCTGACGTACGATCTTTGCCACGATACCTTTGTTTCCGTGACGTCCGGCCATCTTGTCACCCACGGTGATCTTTCTCTTCTTGGCAATGTAAACTTTGGCAAGCTGCATAACTCCGTTAGGAAGTTCGTCTCCGACCTTGATCTTGTCCATCTGTCTCTTGCACTCGGCTTCCGCCACTTTGTAAGTTAGGCAGTAGTTGTTGATGAGTTCCTGAATGAGATGATTGGTGTAGTCGTCGGTTGTCCACTTGCTTGAGTTGATGTTCTGGAAATCAATGGTCTTGAGTTTCTCGACCGTGATCTCCTTGCCTTTAGCGATTATCTCGACATCGTACAGGTCGTTGATTCCGGCGCTCTTCTTGCCCTTTGTCAGAACAGTCAGTCTCTTGAAGAAATCCGCGTAAAGTTTCGCGGCCTTCTTGTCGAACTCTTCCTGGATGAGGTCAAGGCGGGCTTTTTGGTCAGTCTTGGCCGCCCTTCTGTTGCCCTCTTTCGCTGCTTTGGCATAAAGCGCTGTCTTGATGACAGTTCCGCTGAGCGATGGATTTGCCTTGAGAGACGCATCCTTGACATCTCCTGCCTTGTCTCCGAAAATCGCCTTGAGAAGTTTCTCCTCCGGTGACGGGTCGCTCTCTCCCTTAGGGGTGATCTTTCCGATCATGATGTCTCCCGGCTCGATGTGGGCTCCTATTCTGATGATGCCCTGCTTGTCCAGATTTTTAGTTGCATCCTCGCTGACGTTCGGAATGTCGGATGTGAGTTCCTCCATACCGCGCTTGGTCTCGCGGACTTCTGTAAGGTACTCATCGACGTGGACTGAGGTGAGAATATCCCATTTCACCATCTCCTCAGAGAGCACGATGGCGTCCTCGTAGTTGTAACCTTTCCAAGGCATGAAAGCAACCTTGAGGTTACGTCCCAGAGCCAGTTCGCCGTTCTGTGTGGCGTAGCCTTCGGTAAGAACCTGACCTCCGGTCACCTTGTCGCCCTTGCGGACAATCGGCTTGAGGGTCACTGTCGTGCTCTGGTTTGTCCTTCTGTAGATAGGAAGGGTGTATACGGTCTCATCAGGCGCGAAGGAGACGAATCTTTCATCGTCTGTCCTGTCGTACTTGATTCTGATCTCTTTGGCGTCAACGTATGTCACCTCTCCGTCGCGTTCGGCGACGAACTGGGTCCTTGAGTCGAGGCAGACCCTCTCTTCCAGACCGGTTCCCACGATAGGGGATTCCGGACGTAGAAGCGGAACGGCTTGACGCATCATGTTCGCACCCATCAAGGCGCGGTGTGCGTCGTCGTGCTCCAAGAACGGAATCAATGAGGCGGCCACAGACGCCATCTGGTTCGGGGCCACGTCCATATAGTCAACCTGTTCTTTTGACACGACCGGGAAGTCGGCCTCAAGACGGCATTGGATTCTGTCTTCTTTGATGCTGCCGTCGTCTTCCATCTTCACTTTTGCCAGTGAGACGAGTTTGTTCTCTTCCTCTTCGGCTGTCATGTAGTGCCATCCCTTGTCCGTAAGGTCAACCTTTCCTTCGTGAACCTCGCGGTAAGGTGTCTCGATGAATCCAAGCTGGTTGATTCTCGCATAGACGCAAAGTGAGGAGATAAGTCCGATGTTCGGGCCTTCAGGAGACTCGATAGGGCAGAGACGTCCGTAGTGCGTGTAATGCACGTCCCTGACCTCGAATCCTGCCCTGTCTCTGGAAAGACCTCCGGGACCGAGGGCAGAAAGACGGCGCTTGTGCGTGATCTCCGCCAGAGGGTTTGTCTGGTCCATGAACTGCGACAGCTGGCTGGTTCCGAAGAACGAGTTGATCACAGATGACAGTGTCTTCGCGTTGATGAGGTCAATCGGGTTGAACTGCTCGCTGTCGCGCACGTTCATTCTCTCCCTGATTGTCCTTGCCATTCTGGACAGGCCTACGCTGAACTGGTTGGCGAGTTGCTCGCCGACTGTGCGCACGCGTCTGTTGCTCAGGTGGTCTATGTCATCCACCGTCGCCTTTGAGTTTATCAGCTGGATGAGATACTTTATGATCTCAATTATGTCCGTGTTTGTCAGAACCCTGATTTCAGGATCGGTTGTGAGGCCGAGTTTCTTGTTGAGTCGGAAACGTCCCACATTGCCGAGGTCATATCTCTTCTCCGAGAAGAAAAGTTTGTCGATGACATCTCTGGCCGTCGCCTCATCAGGCGGTTCAGAGTTGCGGAGCTGTTTGTAGATGTAGTTGACAGCCTCTATCTCGGTGTTTGTCGGGTCTTTCTGCAGGGTGTTGAATATGATGGCATATTCATTTGAGTTGGTCTCGTCCTTCTGGAGAAGGATAGATTTGACTTCGGTGTCCGAAATCTTGGCGATGGTGTCGTCGTCCAGAATCTCGCCTCTCTCTACGATCGGGATGGTCCTTTCGATAGGAATGACCTCGCCGGTGTCTTCATCCTCGAAATCCTCCGTCCATGTCTTGAGTACCTTTGCGGCCAGTTTCCTGCCCTTGTTGTCCTCGAGATTCTGCTGAGTGACCTCGATTTCGTCTGCGAGACCGAATATGTCTATGATGTCCTTGTCGGAGTTGAAGCCTATCGCGCGCAGAAGTGTTGTCACAGGCAACTTCTTCTTACGGTCGATGTAGGCATACATCACGTTGTTGATGTCAGTCGCGAATTCAATCCAAGAACCCTTGAACGGAATGATTCTGGCTGAATATAGTTTTGTTCCGTTAGCGTGCATGCTCTGGTCAAAGAACACACCTGGTGAGCGGTGCAGCTGGGATACGATGATTCTTTCTGATCCGTTGATTATGAATGTGCCGGCCGGAGTCATGTATGGAATGTTGCCGAGGTACACATCCTGGACTCTTGTGTCAAAGTCCTCGTGCTCGGGATCGGTGCACGAAAGGCGGAGTTTTGCCTTCAGAGGAACGTTGTAGGTCAGCCCTCTCTCAAGACACTCGTCAATCGAATACTGAGGGGGATCGATGAAATAATCGATGAATTCCAGCTTGTAGTTGTTCCTCGTGTCTTCGATCGGGAATATTTCCTGAAACACTTGGAAGAGACCTTCGTTTTTTCTGTTCTCCGGTGTCGTCTCCAACTGGAAGAAATCCTTGAATGATTTCAACTGAACTTCCAGAAGGTCAGGATATTCCAGAATCTTTGATGTAGCGAACATTATTCGCTTGTTGTTAGTCTTTTTTGACATGTTCTGCCTTTAGGAAATGGAGAAAAACTTAATACGACAAAAAGGTTTAGAGCCTTTCCTAGGCTCTAAACCTGATGATTTTCCCGCCAGGGGAAGCTGGGTTATTTAACCTCAACTTCAGCGCCTGCCTCTTCGAGGGCAGCTTTCAGTTGCTCAGCTTCAGCCTTTGAGGCTTTCTCCTTAACAGTCTTAGGAGCGCCGTCTACAAGATCCTTAGCCTCCTTCAGACCAAGACCAAGGGCTTCCTTAACGGCCTTGATAACCTGTAGTTTAGCCGCACCGGCTGACTTGAGGACTACGTCGAACTCAGTCTGCTCTGCTGGAGCGGCCTCAGCGGCTGCAGCAGGGCCTGCCACTGCTACCGCAGCGGCTGCAGGCTCGATACCATATTCTTCCTTGAGAACCTTCGCAAGTTCCTGTACATCTTTTACAGTAAGGTTAACCAACTCTTCTGCAAGTGCTTTTACATCTGCCATAATTGATAATTATTAAATTGTTTGTTATTATTTCTCTTCTTTTTCCGAAAGTGTCTTGACGAGACCCGCGATTGTGCTGCCACCGCCATTCTGTAGAGCGGAGATGACATTGCGCATTGGAGCCTGAAGGAGGGAGATGATGTCTCCGATGAGTTCTTCCCTGGACTTGATAGCGCAGAGTTCGTCGAGTTTTTCTGCTCCGACAAACGCACATTCCTGTACATATGCGCCTTTAAGTTGAGGCTTACCCATTTCCTTCTGAAGTTTCTTGATGAGCTTCGCAGGACCGTTAGGTGTCTCGGTGTACATGATCGCCGTGTTCCCCTTGAGAACAGGGAGGATAAGATTCATCTCCTCGTTATCCAAGGCCTTGATGACATGGGCGAACAGTGTGTTCTTCACAACTGTCAGTTTGATGCCCTGATCGAAGCAGGCGCGGCGGAGCTTAACGGTGTTTTCAGCATTCAGACCCTCTATGTCGGCGACATAGAAATTAGGGTACTGCTTCAGTTGAGCTGAGATGCTTTCAATAATCTGATCTTTCAATTCCTTCTTCATAATGAAATCCTTTTTTACTCAGCGCTGCCGCTAGTGAATGCTTTGACATCTATCTTGATACCAGGGCTCATGGTTGTGCAGATTGACGCACTCTTGAGATATGTGCCCTTGAGAGCCTGAGGTTTGAGTTTCAGTACCTCGTTCAGGAGAGCGGTAGCGTTCTCGCAGATCTGAGCCGGGGTGAATGAAACCTTACCGATGGCCGCATGTATAATACCGGTCTTGTCAACCTTGAAATCAATCTTACCGCCCTTAACGTCTTTGACAGCGTTGCCGACTTCCATGGTAACGGTTCCTGTCTTAGGGTTAGGCATGAGTCCTCTTGGACCGAGGATACGTCCGAGAACACCGACTTTGGCCATCACTGAAGGTGTGCAGATGATGACATCCACATCCGTCCAGCCGCCTTTGATTTTCTCTACGTACTCATCGAGTCCTACATAGTCGGCTCCGGCCTCTTTGGCCTCATTCTCCTTGTCTGGTGTGCAGAGTACAAGTACCCTGACTACCTTTCCGGTTCCGTGAGGGAGGCTGACCACGCCACGGATCATCTGATTTGCCTTACGCGGATCAACTCCAAGGTTGGCTGAAAACTCAACAGAGGCGTCGAACTTTGTGAAGGTAATGTCCTTCAGCATTTCACAAGCCTGGGCAAGAGTGTACTGCTTGGAAGCGTCGTACTTTGCGACGACTGCTTTCTGATTTTTTGTAATTCTACTCATTTCGCATGTGAAAATTAAAGGTTCTCAGGAAATTTTCCGGTGACTTTGATACCCATGCTCCTCGCCGTCCCCGCAACCATCTTCATGGCGGCTGCAAGAGTGAACGCGTTGAGATCCGGCATCTTACCTTCTGCGATTGCCTTTACCTGATCCCAGGTGATTGATGCAACCTTCCTTCTGTTAGGCTCTCCTGAACCTTTCTGAATCTTTGCCGCTTCCTTGAGGGAAATGGCTACTGGCGGCTGCTTTACCTCGAACGTAAAGGACTTGTCCGAATAGACAGTGATGACTACAGGCACGATCTTTCCGGCGTTCTGTTGTGTCGCCGCATTGAACTGCTTGCAGAAGTCCATAATGTTCAAGCCTTTGGAACCGAGTGCCGGTCCTACCGGAGGAGCTGGATTGGCGGCCCCTGCTTTGATTTGGAGCTTGATGAATCCGGTAACTTCTTTTGCCATAATTGTTTGTTATTCTTTTGTTACTTGAGTAAAGCTGAGTTCCAGCAGAGTCTTTCTGCCGAAAATCACAACTATCACTTTGAGTTTGCTTCTGTCTTCTTCGATGGCGTCAACCGTTCCGCTGAAGCCGCTGAACGGTCCGTCGGTAATCTTCACAGACTCTCCGACTTCAAAATTGACTTCTGTCTCGACAGGATTATCGACATTCTGGTCCTGATTGCCAAGAATCAGCTGCGCCTCTTCATCTCTGATCGGCACAGGCACCCTCTCGGTCATGGTTCCTGATGTTCTCTTCTCTGTCAGGAAGCCGGACATGCCAGGAATGTCGTTGCGGATGATATACTCCAATTCCGGACAAAGTTGAGCCTGAATCAAGACATAACTAGGATAAAGCAGTCTTTCGACCACTTTTCTCTTGCCATTCTTGGTTACAATCTCACGCTTTACCGGAACAAGAACCTGTGCGACCTGATCCTGCAGACCGAACCGTTCAATCTCCTTTTCGAGATATTCCTTGGCCTTCTTCTCCTTGCTTCCCGCTGTCCGAAGGACATACCATTTCATGTCACCCATGGTAATCGATATAATTACAATGTGTAAATCGCTGTCATCAGATGCTCGAAAGCGAAGTCAACCACGAAGAGAACCAGAGCAAGAATCACAGTGGCGACCATAACCAGCAGGGCTGAGCTCTGAAGCTTCTCCCAGGTTGGCCACGTGACCTTCTTGGTGAGTTCCACGTAGGACTCTTTGCAATAGTTAATGAACTTTCTCATCTTTGCATTTAATGGACCTCGTAATTTGGAAGCGTCTACGATGTCTGTTAAACAATTACCAAATCGTAACCTTTGATATTTAGCAGGGGAAGCAGGATTCGAACCCACATCGACGGTTTTGGAGACCGCTGAACTACCCTTGTTCTATTCCCCT
>DCMG01000117.1 GCA_002321335.1 Bacteroidales bacterium UBA1628
GATATGTACAATCAATAAACATTAAGGTATTATGGCTAAAATGAAAGGGGCGACCGTCGTCGACACCGAGAGATGCAAGGGCTGCAATCTCTGTGTCGTTGCCTGTCCGCTCGATGTCCTTGCTCTTACGACCAAGGAAGTGAACCGTAAGGGCTACAATTTCGCCCATGAGGTTCTTGCTGACACCTGCACGGGCTGCGCGTCCTGCGCCACAGTCTGCCCGGACGGGTGCATAACCGTTTACCGTCTTAAAACAGTCTAAGCTATGGCAGATCAGGAAATCACATTGATGAAGGGCAATGAGGCCATTGCCCACGCAGCGATCCGCTGTGGTTGTGACGGCTATTTCGGCTATCCGATTACCCCTCAATCCGAAGTCCTTGAGACCCTTGCAGCTGAGAAACCTTGGGAGACAACGGGAATGGTTGTCCTTCAGGCGGAGAGCGAGGTTTCGTCGATTAACATGGTCTATGGCGGAGCCTGCACCGGCAAGAGGGTGATGACTTCTTCTTCCAGCCCTGGCGTCAGCCTGATGCAGGAAGGTTTGTCCTACATGGCGGGAGCCGAGCTTCCGGCACTTATTGTGGACGTTATGCGCGGAGGTCCGGGACTTGGAACCATCCAGCCAAGCCAGGCGGACTATTTTCAGGCCTGCAAGGGCGGAGGTCACGGTGACTATCATCTTATTGTCCTTGCTCCGGCTTCCGTTCAGGAAATGGCTGACTTCGTGGATCTTTCGTTCGAACTAGCGTTCCGTTACCGCAACCCTGCGATGATCCTTGCCGACGGCGCCATCGGACAGATGATGGAGAAGGTTGTCCTTCCTCCGTTCAAGCCTCGCCGCACCGAGGAGGAGATCATCAAGGAATGCCCGTGGGCTACCACAGGACGTGTGGGCGGAAGAAAGCCGAACATCATCACTTCCCTTGAGCTTCGCTCCGAGGAGATGGAGGTCATCAATCTCCGCATCCAGAAAAAGTACAAGGAGATTGAGGAAAAGGAAGTCCGTTTCGAGGAATATCTTCTTGAGGACGCCGACTATGCCATCGTGGCTTTCGGCTCAGCCGCACGTATCGCCAAGAAGAGCATCGAGATCGCCCGCTCACAGGGCGTCAAGGTCGGGCTTCTACGCCCTATCACACTTTGGCCTTTCCCTACGAAGGAAGTCCGGAAACTCGCTGGAAAGGTGAAGGGAATCCTTTCGTTGGAGATCAACGCAGGGCAGATGGTCGAGGACATCCGCCTCGCTGTCGAAGGAAAGGTTCCGGTACAACATTTCGGTCGTCTCGGCGGCATCATTCCTGATCCGGACGAGGTCGTTGACGCGCTTAAACGTCTTTTCTAAATCTGAAGACCATGACAAGAGAAGAAATAATTGAGAAAGGCCAGGTCGTCTATAAGAAACCGACCTTGCTGAACGACACTCCGATGCATTACTGCCCTGGTTGCAGCCACGGAGTTGTGCACAAGATAGTCTCCGAAGTGATCGAGGAGATGGGAATGACGGACAAGACGATCGCCATCTCTCCGGTAGGCTGCGCCGTGTTCGCCTACAAGTACATTGACGTGGATTGGGAAGAGGCTGCCCACGGAAGGGCTCCTGCACTTGCCAGTGCCACCAAGCGTCTCTGGCCAGACAGGCTAGTGTTCACCTATCAGGGTGACGGAGACCTCGCCTGCATCGGTACGGCAGAGACGATCCATGCCTTGAACAGAGGAGAGAACATCACGATCATATTCATAAACAACGCCATCTATGGAATGACCGGTGGTCAGATGGCTCCGACGACCCTTCTTGGGATGAAGACAGCGACCTGCCCTTACGGCAGGGAAGTGTCACTCCACGGCTATCCGCTGAAGATAACCGAGATAGCCGCCACCCTTGACGGAACCTGCTATGTTACCCGTCAGGCGGTACACACGGTTGCTGCCATCAACCGCACGAAAAAGGCCATCAGAAAGGCGTTTGAATATTCGATGCAGGGAAAGGGCTCCAATCTCGTGGAGGTTGTCTCGACCTGCAACTCCGGTTGGAAGATGAGTCCGGAGAAGGCCAACAAGTGGATGGAAGAGAATATGTTCGCTTTCTATCACCTCGGTGACCTCAAGGACAAAGGCGTTGAACTTTAAATCGACAAGGCTATGACAGATGAGATAATTATTGCAGGATTCGGGGGACAAGGTGTCCTCTCGATGGGTAAGATTCTGGCTTATGCCGGTCTGATGGAAGGCAAGGAAGTTACATGGATGCCGGCCTACGGCCCTGAGCAGCGTGGCGGAACGGCCAACGTTACCGTGATCGTCAGCGATGATCCGGTCTCCTCACCGATCCTTTCCAGCTATGACATCGCCATTGTGCTGAACCAGCCTTCGCTGGAGAAGTTCGAGCCTAAGGTAAAGCCTGGCGGAATCATCATCTACGACGGTTATGGAATCAACGAGCCTCCGACAAGGAAGGACATCAAGGTCTATAGGATAGACGCGATGGACGCCGCGGCGGAGATGAACCTCATCAAGACGTTCAATATGATCGTTCTTGGAGGTCTTCTGAAGATCCGTCCTGTAGTCAAGATCGAAAGTGTGCTTGCAGCCTTGAGGAAAACCCTCCCGGAGCGCCATCACCATCTGATTCCACAGAATGAGGAGGCCATCCGAAAGGGTATGGAAATCATCAAGGAAGTTTAGTCATCAGTGTAAACCCACGATGAGTCAACATCGTATGTCCTTTTAAACTTGATTGAAGCCACGCTTTCCGTGCTTATGCTGACGAGCCCGACTCCACCCTCGACATTGTCCGGGAAGGAGACGGGTTCTGTCAGTGTTGTGTCTCCATCCAGATAGTCGTAGATGCTGAGTGCTTTCAGATAGTAGTACTCTTCCTTTGTGATGCCACGGATTGTCACGCTTAAGGTGGTCTCGGATTCCATTCGGTTATAATTCAGAACTCCGTGCAGCCCGTAGAGGATTTCATTGGCGTTCACGTAGAACCCGATATTAAATGTCCCATCGGAAAATTGTCTGTCCGAAAACACTCTGAATGTGTTCTCGGAAGCACCTTCCAAGTCGAGATCCTCGGCAGGAGCTCCATCGTTCAGAATCGGGTCGTTGCCTTTGTCGAGGCGGATGAAACTGTAGTCCCTGGCCTCTTCCCAAGTCTTAGCCTCCTCTTTCTCGCTCGCGTACCTGATCTTTTTGTCGATAACTGAACGCCCGGACAGAATCCGGTAGAAGTTGTCCTCTCCTATGATGTCCTTGCCTTTGACACGGATTCTGTAAACGTGATCTCCATATTGATTCTTTTGACTCAGAGTGTCGGTTATGCTGAATTCCGGCACCTTTGGAACAACCACTTCAGAGTAAGCCTTGAAGGTCTCTCCGTCGGCTTCAGCCTCGGCCTCTATTCTGACGACATCCCCAGGCTTGAAATCGGCCTTGAACGAGTATCTGGTCTGCTTGTTCTTGCTGGCCCCGTTCGCTCCTGGGGAATATACGTCTTTATGATGCTCATCTTTGTAAACGTAGCCGTAAAGATGCAGATCCTCCTTGATGAACAGTTTATCATCACGGTTGTCCAATTGTCCGTCAGCCACAAAATTCCCGTTGACATAGCACTTGACCGAACCGGAATTGATCTTCTCGACGCGGTCAGTCTTGCTTACCGCAAGATAGACAAGGTGTAAGGTGTCTCCAACCGTCATCTGTGAGTTTACAATCAACTGTGGCTTGATGTCTTTCAGATTGAAATCAATGTCCTTTGTGCAGGCTCCGAGCAAGACGGAGACGGCTGCTATGAATATTAGTCTTCTTCTCATCTCTTTAGAAATTATAAGTGTAGCTGAATGACGGTATTATGGGCAGGATTGTGACGGATTTGAGTCTCGCTTTCCTTGTGTAGAGACTCGATTCAGAATTGCCTTTCGTGTTTGCCTGATAAAAGACAAAATTTGGATTCAGCCTATTGTAGGCGTTGTAGACGCCGAAATTCCAGACGCTTTCACCGCGTCTCTTTTTCTTGTGATAATTGACACCGATGTTCAGCCTGTGACTTGGCGGCAACCTGTAGTTGTTTCTGTGCGGGGCATAGTCGATTTGGGTGAATGTCCCGTCAGGAAGCATCACAATGCTCTCCCTTTCCGGTATGGTCGTGGTACCTCCGGTCGCGAATGTCCACACAGCACTGAGGTCCCATTTCTTTCCGAGTTGCTGGTTGACCACGAGTGAGATGTTGTGTCTTCTGTCGTAGCGGTAAGGATAGCGTTCACCATTGTTGATCAGACCGTTGGAGAAGATCCTGTCGCTCTTGGCCAGAGTGTAGCCCAACCATCCGGTCGTCTTGCCCATGGTCTTTTGGATGAAGAGCTCGATCCCGTAGGCCCGGCCGTCTCCCATCACGACATTGTCCTCCCAGGATTGCGAGCTCGCCATGAATGAGACACCGTCTTTATATTCAAGGACATTGTGGATGTCCTTCCAATAGCCTTCGACGGAAAACTCCCAACCTGGCAGGCCGTTGTAATAGAGGCCCAATGAATATTGATCCGCGGTCACTGGCTTGATGTTCTTGGTGATCGGCACCCAGAGGTCGATCGGAAGTGTGATCTTCGATGAGGACAGCAGATGGACGTACTGCGCCATCCTTGAATATGCCGCCTTGGCGCTGATGCCCTTCCCGAAATCAAACTTGGCTGACATTCTCGGCTCCGGAGACCAGTAGGTCTTGCCACCTGTACGGAACATCGCGATGTGGATTCCGGGGTTGAGTGCCAGCCGTTCGCCAATGGTGAGATCATCCTCGATGTAGGCTGACAATTCATGACCGACACGGTTTTTCTCCTTGTTGTTTGAATATGTCGTGTCTGTCAGCACCTGACCGTAGTGGTTCTCCTTCTCGACAGTAGTGTAGGTCTCAGGGATGTAGGTGTGTCTTACATATTCACCACCGAATTTGATGATATGCTTCGGAGAGGGGGTGTAGTCGAAGTCGATTTTGGCTGTAAGGTCTTTGATGCCTGAGCCGTAGTCGAACTTATAGAGGTTATTCGTGTCCTCGTTTTTCTCCGTCGAGTTGTAGCCCATCCTCATCCGATAGTCTGTGAACGCCACTGTGGTGTTGGAGAACAGTCTCCCGTTGAAGACGTGGTTCCATCTTGCCGAGGTGAGCAGGTTGCCCCACCTGATGTAGGTTTTGTCATCGTACTCGGTATTGTCCTCGATTCCGTCTATGATGACATCGCCTTCGTTGTCCCTATAGTAGAATATGTCCCGTCCGTAATAGGCGTTGAGGAATAGCCTGTCCTTGTCGCTGAATTTATGTGTCACTTTGCCGTTGAAATCGAAGAAATAATAGTTCGCCGGGATGTTCGCGGCCCTGAATATACCGTCGAACAGGAATGTGTGCATCCCTCTGGCGCTGATTGAATATGCAGTCTTCCCCTTGAAGATGGGCCCTTCAAGATGGAATTTGTCGCTAAGGACCCCGACACCAACCGTTCCGTGAGTCTCCTGAAGGTTTCCGTCATTTGTCCTCACATCGATGATGCTGGAGGTTCTGCCTCCGTAACGGGCCGGAAACGAGCCTTTGTAAAGCGTGACTTTCTTCACGGTTTCCGGCTGAAAGATAGAGAACAGACCAAGCATGTGCTCAGCGTTGTAGAGCGAGATACCGTCAAGAAGGAGCAGGTTCTCGTCCGGCCCGCCTCCGCGCACGTATATTCCAGAAAAGCCTTCGGCTCCGCTCTGCACTCCCGGCATCAGCTGGATGGTCTTAAGGACATCGGCCTCGCCGAAGAGGACCGGAGTGTTCTTGATCATATTCATGGGTATCTCGATGGCGCTCATCTTCGTGGCCATTATTCCGGATTCCCTTTGCGCCGAGACGATCGCCTCCTTGAGTTCGGTGTTGGCTTTCAATGCGACATTGATCGTGGTGTCGCGCAAAAGGTCGATGGTGACCATCGTGTCATCGTAGCCTACGTAGGAATACTTCAGAGTCACCTGTCTGCCCTGCGGAAGGGTCAATGTGTAGAATCCATAGTTGTTCGTGGCGGCTCCGGTCCCTTCGCTGAGCACTCCGGCTCCTATCAGGGTTTCCCCGGAGGCCTTGTCCGTGATGTGACCGCTCACGGTGACTCTCGTCCGTTGGGGCTGTGCATGAAGGCTTCCTGCGATCGTTGATGCCAACAAAAGAGAAATCGTGGCTGTGATCAATCGGTTAAGATATCTCATGTTCATATAAAGTTTAGTTAATTCAATCTTACCGTCATTACAAAATTCCCAAAAGTCAAATTATTGCAATCGGTCGGCCAATTTTTTTTGGAATGCAAAATTGGCCAATTTTTTTCGATTAACATCTTGTTTCATAGGGGTTTTTCTTAAATTTGCATTTATGCAAAGAAAAAATCTTTATATTCTTTTTGTTTTTTTAGCCTTTGCCCTCGTTCTGGCCTCATCCGGATGCAAGAGAAAGGTGCAGGAGAATGAGACGGAAATAGTTGAGGAAGTGAAAGATACGCTGCCTCCCATGGGCTTTTGGCCGGATTCCCTTGACCTTGCCGAGGATGCGGTGAGAAATGGTGAGACATTCACCGGGCTGATGAACCGCCTAGGGCTTTCGATGAATGATGCCATGAAGGTGGCCCAGGCTTGCGACACCGTCTTTGATGTAAGGAAGATGCGCGCGGGCAACAAGGTCCAGGCTTACTACCAATTCGACACGACCGGAACCGGAAGCACTGACGGACCTGCTTTGAAATATGTTGTTTACGAGCGCGACAAGATTGAAATGGTAATATTCAGGACTTCCGAGCCGTTCAAAGTCTGGAACTGGGCGAAGCCAGTCGAAAGATCACGTGAGTATGCGGATGTGACCATCAAATCATCGCTTTGGAATGATATGCTTGCCGCAGGGATCTCTCCGCAGCTGATTGTACCGCTTTCGGAGATTTACGCATGGTCGGTTGACTTCTTTGGCCTGCAACCGGGGGACCGTTTCAGGGTTCTTTACGAGCAGAGAAAATGTGATGACGAGATAATAGCCGTTGACACAATCTATTATGCGGAGTTTGTCAGGGACGGGAAGATGATTCCCGCGATCATGTTTGATCAGGGAGATCATGGCAATCTTTATTGGAACGAAAAAGGGGAGAGTCTCCGGAAAGCCTTCCTCAAGGCTCCTCTGAAATTCACGAGAATCAGTTCCGGGTTTTCCTATCACCGGAAGCATCCTGTCACCGGGAAGGTGCGGGCACACACCGCTGTGGATTATGCGGCCCCTACCGGTACTCCTGTGATGACTATCGGTGATGGGACCGTTGTCAGCGCCGGTTGGACAAACGGAGGAGGCAACACGGTGAAAGTCAGGCATAACTCGGTCTATACCACCAGTTACATGCATCTTTCGCGCTACGGAGCCGGAATCAAGGCCGGGGTACGGGTACGTCAAGGAGATGTCATCGGCTATGTCGGTTCCACAGGGATGTCCACCGGGCCTCACCTGGATTTCCGTGTCTGGAAAAACGGTTCCCCGATCAACCCTCTGAAGATGGACTCTCCTCCGTCCGAACCGATCAAGCCTGAGAATATGCCGGCTCTTGACTCGACTTTCAGATATTACAGGCAGATGATCGACACTTTGAAAGTGACTGCCAATCAATAATGTTCGTAAAACTTGTGACAATATGAAGTAATGTTCAATATGATGAAAAAGAATATATATCTATTATCCATTGCCGCTTCACTACTGTTTGTTCAAGGCTGCGGACAACGTAATACATCATCCGTTTCTCCAGCCATCAGCCGAGATTCTGAGATTGAGGAGAAAGTAGAAAAAGTACTTGAGGGAATGGACCTTACCGAGAAAGTCGGTCAGATGATCCAACTTACGTCTTCGACTGTCACAGTTCAGGGCAAGCCGGAAATCGATCCGGAAAAACTCCAGAAAGTCATAGGAGAGATGAAAGTCGGCTCGATTCTGAACACTTTTGCTGATGTCGCGCAGTCCAGGGAACTTACCGCACAGTTAGTCAGTGAAATTCAGAAAAAGTCAATGGAGGAGATAGGGATTCCTTGCATCTATGGCCTTGACATGATCCATGGCGCGAGTTATCTTACAGACGCGACATTCTTTCCGCAGGAAATTAACCTTGCGGCGACTTTCAACCGTGAATATGCCCGTGCCATGGGCGAGGCGATGGCATACGAGACAAGGGCGGCCATGGTTCCTTGGGTGTTCTCTCCGGTGATGGATCTTGGCCGGAATCCGGTCTGGCCAAGGCATTGGGAGAGTTTCGGAGAGGATCCGTATCTTAATGCCGAGATGGCTGTGGCTGAGACCAAGGCTCTTCAGGGGGACGATCCGAACCATATTGACGACAAGCATGTCGCTGTAAGCGTAAAGCATTTCATGGCCTACGGTGTTCCGGTTTCAGGAAAGGACAGGACTCCTGCTCTTGTTCCTGAAAATGAGTTGAGGGAGAAGTACTTCCGTCCGTTCAAGGATTGCCTTGAGGTGGGAGCCTTGACTCTGATGGTCAACTCCGCTTCAATCAACGGAATCCCTACACATGCCAACAAGGAACTTCTGACCGGTTGGGTCAAGGACGACCTGGATTGGGATGGCTTGATTGTCACTGACTGGGCTGACATCAACAATCTTTTCGAAAGAGATCACGTGGCCAAGGACAGAAAGGAAGCCTTGGCAATGGGTATCAACGCAGGAATCGACATGATCATGGAACCATACGATCCGTCCTGCTGCACTGAGCTTAAGGAAGTTGTGGAGGCTGGAATGATTCCGATGTCCAGAATTGACGATGCTGTCCGCAGGGTGCTTCGCCTGAAGTTCCGTCTGGGACTGTTCGACAATCCGATTTGGGATGTCAGCGGCTTTGACAAGTTCGCATGCAAGGAGTTCCAGGACGCCTCATACGCAGCTGCTGTCGAGTCTGAGGTTCTTCTCAAAAATGAGGGTAATATCCTTCCTCTTGAATATGGGAAAAGAATCCTCGTGACTGGGCCTAACGCCAATTCAATGAGGTCCTTGAACGGTGGCTGGTCCTACACCTGGCAGGGCGATGCGGGTCGTTTTGCCGGTGATTACAACACGATTTACGAGGCTTTGGCCCAGAAATTCGGTGAGAGGAATGTAATCTATGAGCCGGGAGTGACTTACGATGAGACTGACCGTTGGTCAACCGGAGCATGGCAGAAAGAGAACGCTCCTCAGATCGCTAAGGCTGTGGCTGCTGCCTCAAGGGTGGATGTAATAGTCGCTTGCATAGGCGAGAACAGCTACTGCGAGACCCCAGGCAACATTGATGACCTGAATCTTTCCGGCAACCAGAAGGAACTTGTCAAGGCTTTGGCCAAGACCGGAAAACCGATTATTCTTGTGATTAACGAGGGACGTCCGAGGGTATTGCGTGAAATTGAGCCGCTTGCCAAGGCTGTCATCGACGTTATGCTACCGGGCAATTATGGCGGAGACGCCCTTGCCGCCCTTATGTCCGGCGAGGAGAATTTCAGCGGCAAGCTGCCGTTCACCTATCCTAAGTACGTCAACTCGCTTCACACTTATGACTATAAGGTCAGCGAGAGCCGTGAGACGATGGCCGGGGCATATAACTACGACGCCATCATGGATGTCCAGTGGCCTTTCGGTTTCGGACTCAGCTACACCACTTTTGAATATTCAGACTTCAAATGCTTGAGCGGTGCCGCCTTTGCCCCTGACGATGACCTCAAGTTTGAGGTGACTGTCAGGAACGCGGGCTCGCACAACGGCAAGGAGGCTGTCCTGCTATATTCAAGTGACATTGTCGCAAGTTTGCTCCCTGACGTGAAGCGTCTTCGTGAGTTCACCAAGGTTGAGCTCGCTTCAGGTGAGAGCAAGGTTGTTTCGTTCACGATTCCTGCCAAGGAACTTGCCTTTGTAGGCTCCGACGGCAAGTGGCGTCTTGAGGCCGGTGATTTCAGAATGAGCTGCGGTGGGCAATCCCTCATGATCACCTGCTCCGAGACCAAGGTCTGGGACACACCGAACATCTAGTGTCGCTTCGGTGCTTCGACAAGCTCAGCAACCGAAACCTCTTCGGTCACTGAGCCTGTCGAAGTGACCAATAGTGACCACAAAATGAATTTTATCCAAAAGACATGAGAATATTCAAGAGGATCATCCTGACGCTTGCCGGAATGTTGATGGTGTCGGCACCGTCTTGGGGCGTGTTTAACGAGAAGGATCTGGCGCAGACGCTTCAGGTGCTGCGATATGAGCTGCGTAAGGCGTACGTCGAGATGGAGAAGAGCCAGGTGTCGTACGAGTCACAGGATGACAGGCAGCACGAGGAACTGGTGCATCTTATCCAGAGTTGCAACGAGCTGTCGCTGATGCTGTACTCGCAGAAGCAGGACTTCACATTCGACCTTACCTACGCCCTCCAGCAGGTCACAGACCAGTACCATAACTTCACTCAAAGCCGGATGCCGTACGACAACATCATCTCTTACCTTGATGTGGAGATCGACAGGTACGACAGGCTGGTGATGGCTCTGAAAGTGCTTCCTCCTGAATTGATTGAGTTGCCGGACAGCCTTGGAGGATCGTCTTTGCTGGACTCTCTGGCGTCCACGCTCCAAACGCATATTCTTCCGAATGATTCCTACACGGATGCCCATGCTGGTGATCCGGCTCATGTCGGGCACAATCATTTTGTCGGTCTTGAGGAGGAGCACGAGCACGGTTCATTCCATCTGGACAGCCTGTCGCAGGTGGCAAGGGACAGTTGTCTCTTCTATTCCACAAGGCTGCTGAAGATGTTCACGGACATTCGTGACCATATGATTGAGGACAACGAATATTATGACACGACCGACAAGCGCCTTAAAGAGGCCTACGACTATGCCCAGGATCGTTATAAGATGGTCCAGAAGAAGATATTCATTGAAGGACAGGACAATTTCTGGACAATTCTTACTCACGTCAAGTCTTATGCATCGAGAGCCGCCAAGGATTTCAGCGACAAGTACGGCAGGGCTTATTTCACTGATGTGAAGAGTGAGTGGCGTGGTCCGATGGTCATCGGCTTCTCGTTCATGGTTCTGATTTATCTTGCAATCGCCACGCTGTTGAGCATGTTGATTGTCAAGATGTTGATGAGACGGGTCAAGTTCTTCAGGACGGAATGGTTCCGCAAGAGGGAAGCGGCCATATTCATGCTTGGCGCAGCGATTCTGTTTGTAGTCGTCATCGCGATTGCCAGGAACGCCTCCTCGACATCGCATTTCTTCACCATGGCAGCCGGGCTGCTGATCGAGTTCGCGCTGTTGCTGATCGCTGTGCTGACCTCGCTTCTGATCCGTCACGACAGCAAGCAGATCAACTATGGAATGCGGATCTACACTCCGATAATGCTGATGGGATTGCTGGTCATTACGTTCAGAATCATATTCATACCTAACAGTCTGATCGCTTTGATTTTCCCTCCGCTGCTGGTTGTGTTCGGCTTCTGGCAGTGGGCTTCCATCCATCGCAACGGCCCGAAGGTGCCGAAGAGTGACAATTCCTACGCCATCGCGTCGTTTGTGGTGACGGTCATCACCTTTGTCATTTCTATCGTTGGCTACAGTCTTTTGGGCTTGCAGGTCTATATCTGGTGGATCTTCCAATTGACGGTGCTTCAGCTTATTGTCGCTTGTGATGACCTGCTTAGAAAGTACCGTCACAAGAGGGTTGACGTCCTTGTACGGGCCTACAGGCTAAAGCATCAGAACGACATCGGAAAGGACAAAGGCTCGTTCATCCTGGTGACTTGGCTTTACGATCTTGTGGAGATGGTCTGCATTCCGGTGCTTTACCTGCTTTCGATTCCGTTCTGCCTTTACATGGCTTCGGAAGTGTTCGACCTGACGGAAATATGCATGGACATGTTCTTCTACCCGTTCTTTAACTACGAGTACCTGCATCTGTCTGTTTCCAAGATGGTTCTGGCTGCCGGCCTGTTCTATGTGTTCAAGTACATCTGCTATGTGGCGAGAGCTCTTTACAGGATTTACAAGCTTCGCAAGACCCTTAGTCAGACCGGGGCGTCATTGATTCGTGAGAATGAGTTGAACCTGACGCTTGCGAACAATGTGATCGGAATCCTGGCCTGGGGCACTTATTTCATAGTGACAATCTCGCTTTTGAATATTCCTACGAAGTCCCTGTCGGTGATCACCGCCGGTCTTGCGGCCGGTCTTGGTTTCGCGATGAAGGACATCTTGAACAACTTCTTCTATGGAGTGCAGTTGATGTCTGGCCGTCTCCGTGTGGGCGACTACATAGAGTGTGACG
>DCMG01000092.1 GCA_002321335.1 Bacteroidales bacterium UBA1628
GACTCCACAGCGAACGGCACTAAAATCCTTCCATCGAATTTTTCCGGGACGGTGACATTCTTAGGCGTGATTGAATATTCCCACAGACCGTTGAGGGACTTCCACTCGGCCCGGACCATCTGAGGACGTGGATATTCCTTATGCACATTGTCAGGCGCGACTTCGTCTGCCCAAATTGTCCTGATGTGATCACCGGCAGGTTTCCAATCCTGGGCATAAACGGTTCCTGTGGCAATTATAGCCGATGCCAGAAACGCGAAGAAACGATTATTCATTGCTATCAGTTATTAGTGTTATTTGATTAGATTCCCCAAAATCGAGCGGGTTAGCTCACGGGTCACGGTACGTGTGGCCGCGGAAGTAGCGCTTCTCACAACCTTAGACGTTCCGCTACCTTTCTTAGTCTTTTTGCCTGTTACCTTATTAGAAACCGCGGTTCCGACAGATGCCGCCATAGATGCGGTGACAGCCGTAAAGACGGCCTTCGCCAACTTTCCGAACAGGCCGCTTCCGTTTTTCTTCGCCTTGGCCTCTGTTTCCGCAGCCTCTGCCTCAGCAGCGGCTACCTCCTCTTCCTTCCGCTCCTGCTCAAGAAGCACCTCGAAAGCACTCTCGCGGTCAATCGGAGTGTCATACTTTCCGAATATCCTTGAAGACTTGATCAACTGGCTTCTCTGCGACTCGTCAATCGCCCCTATCTGGCTCAAAGGGAAAAGAATCTTGGTCTTCTGAACGATGCCTGGAGCGCCTTTGGCATCAAGGAACGAAACCAAGGCCTCTCCGGTTCCAAGGTTCATGATAGCCTCGGATGTGTCGAACGCAGGGTTGGCCCTGAACGTCTCCGCAGCCACTCTGACTGCTTTCTGATCTTTAGGGGTAAACGCCCTCAAAGCATGCTGCACGCGGTTTCCGAGCTGGCCGAGAATGCTCTCCGGGATATCGGTCGGGTTTTGTGTCACGAAATAGACACCGACGCCCTTGCTCCGAATCAGCCTGACCACCTGTTCAATCTTGTCAGTCAATGACTTAGGTGTATCGTCAAAGAGCATGTGCGCCTCGTCAAAGAAAAAGACAAGCTTCGGAAGGTCCATGTCTCCAACCTCAGGGAGCGTTGAATATAACTCCGAAAGAAGCCAGAGAAGGAATGTCGAATAGAGCTTCGGCTTCATCATCAGCCTGTCAGCGGCCAGGACACTCATCACGCCCTTCCCTCCCTCGCAGGCCAGAAGATCATGAATGTCAAATGATGGTTCCCCGAAAAACTGGTCAGCCCCCTCATTCTCCAACGTCAGAATCGACCTCTGGATGGCACCGACGGAAGCGGATGCGATGTTGCCATAGACCGATGAATATTCTGACGCATGAGCCTGGACGAAATTCAGCATCGAGCGCAGATCCTTGATGTCAATCAGAAGCAAACCTCTTTCATCAGCGATTCTGAACACGATGTTGAGCACTCCTTCCTGAGTGTCGTTAAGACCGAGGACCCGGCTCAAGAGCTGCGGCCCCATCTGGGAGACCGTGCACCTTAGCGGATGTCCCTGCCGCCCGAACACATCATAGAAACGGACTGGACATCCTTGAAACTGAGGATTCTCAATGCCAAACTCGACCATCCTCTTCTCGATGAACCCGCTCAGACGGCCGGGTTGGGATATTCCCGAAAGATCGCCCTTCATGTCGGCCATGAAGCAAGGAACCCCGGCCTGGCAGAAGGTTTCCGCCATGACCTGAAGCGTGACAGTTTTTCCGGTACCTGTGGCGCCGGCCACAAGGCCGTGCCTGTTGGCCATTTTCCCGACAATGGAAACCGGGCCGTCTGAACTTTGGGCTATCCAAAGCCCGTTCTTGGAATCGTACATCGCAGTCAGTTTTATATGTTAATCAATCTTCCTTACAGAAAAACGAGAAATGAACCCGTCCGTATCTCTTTTCTTTCTTGAAATACTGATGGTCCGTGAATGAGTGTTCGTCCCCGTGCTCCAGAATGAAATAGCAGCCCGGATGAAGAATGTCAGCCGAGTACACCTTGTCCGGCAATGTCTCCAGTCCTTCAAGGGCGTACGGAGGATCGGCGAACACGATGTCGAATTTCTCATGGCATATGGTCAGGAAATCAAACACATTGTCCCTGACCATCGTGACATTGTCCAATCCCAGACGTTTAGCCTCTGTCTTGATGAACGAGGCGTTCTCACGAGCCATTTCCACTGACCAGACTCTCGCCGCACCTCTTGAGGCGAACTCAAAGGCAACGGCTCCCGTGCCTCCGAAAAGGTCAAGAACCTTGAGATCCTCAAACTCATACTCATTGTCGAGCACGTTGAACAAACCTTCTCGGGCGAAGTCAGTCGTTGGCCTCGCCTTGTAGCCGGCAGGCGGATTGACGGTCTTGCCGCGCAGTCTTCCCCCTATGATCCTCATAGCCTTTCAACAGATTTGAAATAACGGTACAAAGACATTTTCTCATCCTCCGCCAAAGGAGTGCGGAAATAGACCGAAGACACCTCCGGGTTGAGCTGGAGTTTTCTCACAGCCATGAACAGAAAATATTCCGCAGTCGTGAATTCAGCGGCGCGGAACACGTTCGCCAAAAGCAGATTACGTCCCTGTGATATTCCCAGATGAAGGTATCCGGCCGCATAGGATGCGACAATCCTGTTATATTCATCTATCTTCTGCAAGTCCTTCAGGATGTAAAACATCTCAGGCAAAACCTTCGCGGGACCGCCGTCAGAGTCTAGGACAGCCTGAGAGATTGTCCGGGACAACATCTCGCCGATGGACAATGAATATACCAATTCAGCGGCATATTCAGGAAGAGCGACATGGGAAACCTCATCTTCCTTGTTGAGGATGACAGTGTCGGCGAGGCACTGCCGCGCCGAAGACTCCTCAAAAAACGAAGCAGGTATCAAGGCGACCTTAGGTGTCAAGAGAGAGACCTCCACATTCCCGTAACGCCTCTGAAATTCAGGAACTGTGAAAACCCTGTCGGCGCCGAGCCATCCGGACTCTGTCACGACTCCGTCATCCATCACCTTAAAAGAATATCCATTCAAGCAGACTTGAATGGATATTCCGTTAATCTTCTGTTTTGGATTCCAATCCATCTATGCAGAGTTGGAGGTTCAGGATTACTCCCAGTTACCCACATTGTTGTTAGGAGCCGAAATACTTCCGACCATAAGTCCTTCGTAACGGCCTTGGTCCTCGCATTCAGCGACCTTGTTTACAACAAGCTGATGGTTCATTCCATTAAGGATGGACTTCCAAGGCATCTTGGCCTCGAACAGCGGCACGTTCACGCCGGAAACCTTCTTCACGACGGCGGCCATCTCGATTTTTGTGACGGCGGCCACAGTCTCGCCTTCCGCGGCGAATGGAATATCATCGATGACGTTGATGTCGAAATCAGGCCTGTTGTTGAACAGGGTGTCCTTGACGGCGATCTTGTTCTGAATAGAGAACACAAGGTTCTTGTCACCTTCCTGATAGAGCTTGTAAAGCCCGTCATCGGTGATTCCCTTGTGAGACTTCTTCACATCATTGGTGTGCGCCACGGCAAGAGAATCATCCTTGGATCCGACCTGCATGAGAACAATCATCTGGCCGTTGTTGTAAAACTGCTTGAGGGTGTCGAACGAAGCCGTGAACCTCTCGTTCACGCTCTTGAAGGCCACCTGAAGGTCACGGATGTCCTTGAGTCTCTGGACCGCCACCTTCTGCCTGGCCTCAACCTCCTTGTTGAATCTCACAGGCTCCATGATGCCGTCATAAATCTTATAGACTAAAAAGATTGCGCAGAGCGCTAGCACGATGCAGAGGATCGTTTTCAGTGTCTTGTTCATTATTCTTGTTATTTTTATGTTTTTCTTACCGGTGAAAAGACTAAATGTCAATTCTTGACAAAGTTAGAAAATTGATTTATGAAATGCAATATAATATTTGTAATTTTGCAGACAGCAATGAAAGACATCACAGTTTTTGACAGATTTACGGGCGGCTCGTCCCGCATCACCATCGTCGTCCACACCCGTCCGGACGGGGATGCGGTCGGCAGCGGAACCGCCATGCTGGATTATCTGACAGACATAAAAGGCAAAGACGCCACGCTGATCGTCCCGGACAGCATACCGGACTCAATCTCATTCATAACGAAAGGATTCGAGCCCGACAAGGTCATTGTGTTCGAAGAGAAACGGCAGGAAGCCGAGGACAGGATCAAGTCCAGCGACCTTATCATTTGCCTCGACTGCAATTCGTTCTCCAGAACAGCCGGGATGGAGGGTCTCCTGCGGGAATCAAAAGCCCGAAAGATATTGATAGACCATCACCTGAATCCGGAAGCGGACGCTTTCGGGCTGGTGTTCTCGAAGGCCGGAATATCATCGGCAAGCGAGCTTCTGTTCTGGATTTTGATGGAGACTCCGGAGATCAGAGGTGAGGCGTCGCGGCTCCCGGCAAGGTGCGCGGCCTCTCTGCTGACAGGGATGACCACAGACACGAACAATTTCGCCAACTCTGTCTTTCCAAGCACATTGGAGATGGCGTCGAAACTGATCGGAGCGGGAGTGGACCGTGACAGGATTCTCTCTGACCTGTATAACAACTACAGAGAAAACCGTCTGAGACTCATGGGATTCCTGATGAGCGAAAGGCTCAAGATCACCCGGAACGGCGTCGCTTTCATCATTTTGGACAAGGAGACCCAAGACAGGTTCGACTTCAAAAGCGGCGAGAGCGAAGGCTTTGTGAACATGCCGTTGTCCGTGGCTGAGGTGCGCATGAGCATATTCCTGACCCAGGAAGGCGAGATATTCAAAGTGTCCGTCCGCTCGAAGAAAGGGGTCTCAGCGAATGACTGCGCGGTCAGATACTTCAACGGCGGCGGGCACGAGCAGGCGGCAGGAGGAAAACTTGTGATCGGCAAAGATCTGCCGTCTCCTGACGCGGCGGAGGCATACATCTTGAAAGTGACTGGAGAGTTTTTTGGAATATGACAAGAAATCTCATCATACCGGTTATGGCGGCGATGGCCGTCATCACATCCTCGTGCAGCAAGAGCGAGGCGGAGAACGCATACTCACAGCAGGACAAGAACATCGAGTCGATTGTCAAGTCCCTTGCACCTGAAGGTTCTGACGCCACGGTGGAATATTTCGACGGTTCGGTCAGAGTCACGGTAAAACACGGGGACGGAGAGGCTCTCGGCAACGGCGGGACAGTTTCCTTCCTCTATGCCGGGCATCTGGTCAACAGTTCCAGCATCAGTTCCGGCAATCTGTTCGTGACAAACAATAAGGAATTCGCGGAAGCCTCCAACTGGACAGTGACAGACACCAGCATATTTCAGACCAGCACAATCAACCTCGCGGAAGACGCTCTGGTCAAAGGGTTGAAAAAGGGAATCGTCGGTGTCAAGGCCGGGGACGAGTGCTACATCATGTTCAACGGGAAATACGGATTCGGGAAGCATACGACGGGGAAAGTGCCCGGAAACTCCGCATTGGCCTATCATTTGTGGATAAACAGCGTCTCGAATTAATTAACGAGGGAAAAAGAAAAATGTTATGAATATAAAGAAAGGAATTTCATCTCTGGGCTGTGCGGCGGTGGCCGCTCTTGCCTTGGCGTCATCCTGCGCAAAGGAGACCACCACCTACCAGAACGATGACGCAAAGATCTACCTTGACGCATGGATGAGCGTAAACCACCCGGGAGTCCAGCCAACCGGCCTTGGAATCTATATAATTGAAGACCAGCCAGGCTCAGGGGACGCCGTCACGGATGACGACTACTATTATTCCATCCGCTACACAGCCACGGATCTGGACGGGAACATCAGCGGCACATCCGAAGAGAAAGTGGCGCAGCAGACAGGCAGTTATACAAAAGGCAACTATTATGGTCCGACAATTGTGATGGGTTCTTACTATTCCACCCAGCCAGGTGTTCTGGAGGCGATAAAAGGAATGAAGGTCGGAGGGACAAGGAAAGTGGTCGTGCCGGGATGGCTCAACTCGACCATATCAACATCCAAAAGCGAGAAATACTACACAACCGCAGAGGAATTCTACAAGAACAAGAGTGGAAGCGACGCCATCTACACGCTTACCCTGACGGACAAGACGGACAACATCAACAAGTGGGAGGTTGACTCTCTGGAAAGGTACACCGCCAGGATGATGAACGATGTCGACTCCACATTCTACGGCTACTACTACCAGCAACTGAAGGAACCGACGGACACCACGACGTTCCCTCGCGACACGACCTTCTACATCAATTACATAGGAAGGCTTCTGAACGGACAGGTGTTCGACACCACAATCGAGGACACGGCCAAGTTCTACGGAGTCTATTCATCATCAAGGACCTACGAGCCACAGATGGTCAAACTGAATGAGACCTACACGGACATCACCCTCGGAGGATCAAGCGGTTCGGACGGAAGCACGACAATCAACGGATTCGCCTACTGCCTCTCCAAGCTGAAAGCCTACGAGAAAGGAATATGCGCGTTCTACTCGGCTTTGGGCTACAGTTACAGCGGCAGCGGAAATGTGATTCCAAGCTTCGCGCCTCTTACATTCGAGATAGAGATTGTTGATAAAGAAGAATAAGTAAAGGAAGAATGTCACAGACTCAAACCGCTCCCACCGAGCTCGGAAGTGAGAGCATAGGAAAATTGCTCAAGAAGTACGCAGTCCCTGGAATCATCGCCATGACTGCGTCTTCTCTCTATAATATGGTGGACAGCATCTACATCGGGCATATCCCCGGAAGCGGATCGCTGGCCATATCCGGACTTGCGGTCACATTCCCGCTCATGAACCTCAGCACGGCGCTCGGAACCCTTGTCGGTGTCGGGGCGGCGACGATGATCTCCGTGCTGCTTGGGCAGAGGAACTACAAGATAGCCAACAAGGTTCTGGCCAACGAGGTGACACTGAACTGCATCGTCGGCCTCCTGTTCACAGTGTTCTGTCTGTTGTTCCTGGATCCGATCCTCTACTTTTTCGGAGCCAGCGAGAACACGCTGAAGTACGCCAGGGACTATATGGAGATCATCCTCTACGGGAATGTCATCACACATCTCTACTTTGGCCTCAACAGCGTCATCAGGTCATCCGGCAACCCCAAGATGGCGATGGGGCTTACCTTGTTCACCGTGATCCTCAACAGCATCCTGGATCCGATATTCATCTTCACGTTCGGAATGGGCGTGCGCGGCGCGGCATTGGCCACAGTCCTCTGCCAAGCCGTCTCGCTGGCATATTCAATCTACTACTTCACACGGAAGGACAATGTCCTCCGCCTGCCAAAGAAATTCTTCGAACTTGAATGGAGGATCGCGAAAGATTCTTTGTCAATCGGCATGGGACCTTTCCTGATGAACTCCGCGTCATGCATCGTGACGATGTTCATCAACCAGCAGCTTCTCAGGTACGGCGGAGACCTCGCCATCGGAGCCTACGGAATCGTGAACAGAATCAACTTCCTGTTCATCATGGTGGTGATGGGATTCAACCAAGGGATGCAGCCTATCGCCGGATATAATTTCGGTGCGAGGAAATATTCAAGGGTCCGGGAAGTCTTCCTCCGAACTTCAATGTGGGCCACTGTCATAACAGGTTTCTGGTTCATCGCCTCGGAGTTCTTCCCTGGAGTGATGGTCAGCATATTCACGAACGATTCCGAACTTAAAATATTGGCGGACAAAGGATTGAGAGTAATGAATCCTGTTGTGTTGCTTGTGGGATGGCAGATGGTTTCCACCAATCTTTTCCAAAGCCTCGGGATGGTCAGGAAGTCCATCTTCCTGTCTCTGAGCCGCCAATTGCTGTACCTTGTGCCGATGCTGTACATCATGCCGCTGTTCTTTGACATCCATGGTGTTTTCGCGGCTTTCCCGATCTCAGACGCGCTTGCATGCGTCACGACATTGTTCATGATCAGCAATCTTATGCGTAAATTCAGCAAGCTCAAGGACGGCGATGAGCCTACAATCCTCGGCAGCGCGATCTCATAAACACCAATGAATATGAACGGACAAAACACAATAATCAACATCGGACGCCAGTTCGGAAGCGGCGGCAGACTCGTAGCGTTAAGAATCAGCGAGAGTCTTGGCATTCCCGTCTATGACAACGAACTGATTTCCAAAGCTGCGGACGAGAGCGGGTTCAGCAAGGAACTGTTCGAGCGCAGCGATGAGAAAAGAAGCATATTCAACATCTCATCTTTCTTCGGAACCGGAAGGTTCGGCGGCGCGCAGAACTATGTCGGCGACAACGAGCTTTTCAAGATCCAAAGTGAAGTGATCAGGAATATAGCGGCGAAAGGTTCCGCCATATTCGTGGGAAGGTGCTCCAACTATATCCTCCGTGACCTCAAATGCCTTGACGTGTTCATCACCGCCCCTATGGAGGACCGCGTGAAAAGGGTAGCGGAAAGGCTGGAGATCACCGCCGAAGAGGCTCGTGACAGAATCGGAAGGCAGGACAGGACAAGGGAAACCTACTACAACTTCTTCACATTCGGCAACTGGGGAGCGGCATCGGACTACGACCTCTGCATAGACTCCTCCCTGTTGGGAATAGACGGAACATCAGACTTTATCATCGACTTCGGGAAAAAGGCCGGATTGATCTAAGAATATGGCCGATTCCAGAACAAGGAAGATTCTTTTCACTTCCGCGGCGGGTCTCATCGCCGCGCTGATTGTCATCATAGCCGGTAAATCCGCGTTCGGAAAGAGAGCGCCGGCGGAACAGGAATCACATCCTGCTCCGGTCAACCTCAACGAGACACTGACGAACGCCATGTCAGACACCTCGTCCTTGGCCGGATTCGACAAGATGGTCAAAGACTATCTGACTTACTGGGGAATACATGGTGCGTCTCTGTCCGTCATGAGGAATGATTCGCTGCTCTTCGCCAAAGGTTACGGAGAGGCCGACACAGGAAAGGAAATGCAACCCGGGAATATTCTGCGGATGGCTTCAGTCTCAAAATTGGTGACAGCAATAGGGATCATGACGCTTCAGGACAGAGGACTGCTTGACCTCAAAGACAGGGTTTTCGGCCCAGACGGAATCTTGAACGACTCCACCTACAACGCCGCCATTAAGGACACACTCTACTACAGGATAACGGTCGAGGATCTGCTGCGGCACAAGGGCGGATTCTCCAAACGTGGCGGAGACCCGATGTTCTCGACACGCTGGATAATGATGCAGAACGGATGGAAAGATGTTCCGACACAGGAGCAGTTGATGGAGCTACAGCTCAAAAGGCGTGTGAAATTCGTTCCGGGCACCGCTCAGGAATATTCAAACTTCGGCTATCTCGCCCTTTCGATGGTGATCGAGAAAGTCAGCGGGATGGACTATGAGACTTTCATGCAGGAGAACGTGCTGCGTCCGGCCGGGTGTGTCGATTTCCACATCGCGGGTAATTACTACAAGCACAAACTTCCCAACGAGACCCGCTACTATGTCCAGCACGATGACGAGCCGGCTGAGGAGTTCAACAACAGCGGCAGAAAAGTCACAAGATGCTACGGAGGAAACAACGTGACAGGCCTTTCGGGAGCGGGAGCCTGGGCGGCATCAACTCCGGAACTGGCGCTTCTGGTGGCGTCTGTTGACGGAAAGCCGGAAGTGCCGGACATCATCAGCAAGGAAAGCGTGGATCAGATGACTGAATATTTCGACGAGAGCACCTACTCTCTCGGCTGGAACGACACAAAGGACGGCTACTGGACCCGTACCGGAACTTTTGCCGGTACAAGCGCCCTTGTCAAGTACTTCCCTGACGGGGAATGCTGGATCTTCATCTCCAACACCAGCACCTACAAGGGGCCGGGACTCGCGCGTCACACCGCCGAACTTTTCGACAAGCTGCGGGCGAAATATTCCACAAAATTCCCGGCAAGGAATATGTTCTACCCGGAACAGTTGGAGAACGGAGATGGTGAAGATGAATGGTTCGGGTATTGATTATCACGTCTGGTCACTTCGACAAGCTCAGTGACCGATAAAAAACAATTCCGTCCGGTCACTGAACTTGTCGAAGTGACCGGGCGGAATGATTATATTCAAAAGCAATGACTACTTGTTGACGAACATCACAGCCTCAGCGATGGAGTTCAGTTTTGTGTCAACGCTGTCCGCGCGGCTCGCGAGCACGCATGGAACGGTAGTTCCGACGAGCATTCCGGCCTGCTTGACGCCAGTGGCGAGTTTGGAGTTTGTCTTCCAGAACACATTGGCAGACTCGATGTTAGGGAACTCAAGGCAGTCAGCGTCACCGGCAACCGGGCTGACAAGTTTCTTGATCTCCACAGACTCCTGATCAATCGCGACATCCAGAGCCAGAGGGCCGTCAGCGATGCATCCCTTGATCTGTCCGCGATCCACCATCTTGGCGAGGGCGGCAGCCTCCATGCAGGCTGGCATTGAGTCAAGAACCTGCTCAGAAGCGGCGATGAACGCAAGCTTAGGCTTGGCGATGCCGAATGACTTGGCCACACCGACCAGATAGCCGGCGATCTTCATCTTCTGGCGGAAGTCGGGAAGAGGAATCACAGCCATGTCAGATAGGAAAAGAAGCTTGTGATAGTTAGGGCTTTCGATGACACCGACGTGGCTCAGGACACCCTTTGGAGGAAGAAGTCCGGTCTCCTTGTTAAGGATGGCGCGGAGGAACTTGTCCGTGGAGCAGAGACCCTTCATCAGGACATCGCCCTCGCCGTCATGAACAAGCTGCACGGCCCTTGAGACAGCCTTGAGCTCGACAGGCTCGTTGACAATCTCGAAGAGTTCGATGTCAATGTTGTTCTTCTGGCAGGTCTCCTTGATGAGTTCCTTGTCACCCACGAGGGTAACCTTCACGAAACCCATCTCAGATGCCTTGGCACAAGCCTCGATGGTGTGCTCGTCAACAGCCCATGCGGCCACCATTCTTTTGCATACGCCTTTCTCTTTGAGTTCGGCGAATACGTCAGCGAATTTTGTGATCATGATATTTCTGATTTTTAATCAATTATTCATCCATGCTCTGAACAAGGTGCATCGTGTCGCGTGCGATGACAAGTTCTTCGTCGGTTGTCACAAGAGCCACCTTGACCTTGGAATCCGGCAGGGAAATCACTGTGTCAACTCCCCATGCGGTGTTGGCCTCGTAGTCGAAAGTGAGTCCGAGATAGGTGAAGTTCTCGCAGACCCTGCGGCGCAGACGGCTGTTGTGCTCACCGATGCCACCGGTGAAGAAAATCGCGTCAACTCCGTTCATCTCGGCGGTGTACGCTCCGATGTACTTGATCATCTGGAATGTCAGCATCTTGAGGACAAGTTTGGCCTGACGGTCGCCGTTGTTGGCGAGCTCGTCCAGTTCACGCGCGTCGGAAGTCTTCTGAGAGACTCCGAGGAATCCGCTCTTCTTGTTCACTATGTCGTACATCTGATCAGGAGTAAGATTCTCCTTCTTCATCATGTAGAGGACAGCGTTTGCGTCCACATCACCGCAGCGGGTTCCCATGACAAGGCCCTCAAGCGGAGTGAGACCCATCGAGGTGTCGATGGATTTCCCGTTCACGATGGCTGTTATGGAACTGCCGTTTCCGATGTGGCAGGTGATGATCCTCGAGTTGTTCAGGTCTAGGCCTACCATCTCAGCGCCCTTCTTGGCCACGAACTGATGGCTCGTTCCGTGGGCACCGTAGCGACGGATGTGGTACTTGTCATAATATTCATAAGGAAGGCCGTACATGTAGGCATACGGCGGCATCGTCTGATGGAAAGCTGTGTCGAACGTCACGACCTGAGGCACAGAAGGCAGCACTTCCTGACAAGCCCTGATTCCGAGCAGATGGGCAGGGTTGTGGAGAGGGGCGAAGTCGCAGCAGAAGTCGATCTTCTTGATGACATCCTCGTCCACGATGGCGCTTCCGGAGAAGAAATCGGCTCCCTGCACGATTCTGTGGCCGACAGCCTCGATGTCATCGAATGACTTGAGGACTCCATGATCCTTGTCGATGAGGGCCTCAAGCACAATCTGCATTCCGACAGTGTGGTCAGGAACAGGAAGATCTTTCACGACCTTCTCCTTGCCGGCCGGAGTATGCTGGAGCCTTCCGCATTCCAGACCGATTTTCTCTACTATACCTTTGGCCAAAAGGGTGTAAACGTCATCG
This sequence comes from Bacteroidales bacterium UBA1628, assembly GCA_002321335.1. GTDB lineage: Bacteria > Bacteroidota > Bacteroidia > Bacteroidales > UBA932 > Cryptobacteroides. Next base: position 12,203 of record DCMG01000092.1, read on the forward strand.
TTCTTCATGTCAAGCAGCTGGTACTTGATCGAAGAGCTTCCGCAATTGATAACAAGAATAATCATTCCGTTTGAAATTTATTTAATTATGGCAACAAAGATACGAAATTAATCACTATTTTTGGCAAATAACAAAAAGACTGTGCAATGGCTGAGGCGAGAGATATTGTGGGGATCAGTGTGCCATTCGCGGCAGGGGTCGCGGCGGGGGCGGTTCTATGCCCTTTCCCTTCCGAGGGACTGCCGCTCATCACGGATTTAACTCTTCTTCTACTCATCTGTACAACAACCTTAGCGGTGCGCTTCGGCACTTCGACAAGCTCAGTGACCGAAAGGTTCCGCGGCCGAGACGGCAAGTGGTTGGTGAGCCTGTCGAACCGACTGCGCTTCGGCATGCTCTCCAAGGGACGGATTGCCTTCGCGGGAATATTCATGATCACCGGAATATTCTGCTCACTAAGCTATTCCCTGACAAGCGGGATTCCTGAATATTCCAACGGATTCATCGACCCTGCCGCCGAAAAAGCCGTAGGACAGCTTCGCACCACAATCGATGCCATTCCATACCCATCCGAGACCACAGGACCGCTGGTGAAAGCCCTGCTTACCGGCGACAAAAGCGACCTGACCAAAGAGATCACAGGAATATTCCGGGATAGCGGGGCCTCACATATCCTTGCTCTCTCAGGGCTGCACTTAGGCGTGCTTTACCTCATCCTGACAAGGCTGACCCTTCCTATGGGGAACAGCCCTCGAGCCAGAAAACTGAGATATTCATTGATCATCGGGGCCGCGCTTTTCTATTCCATCATGACAGGCGCCGCGCCGTCCATCATCCGGGCGTTCCTGTTCATCACAATCAACGAGACGGCAAAACTTCTTGGACGGAAAAGGGAACCAGTCAGGGTTCTGCTGGCCGCACTGACCATCCAGCTGGCGCTGAAACCGGATGTAATCAGTTCCGTCGGATTCCAACTCTCCTACATGGCGATGGCGGGAATATTCCTGCTCTACCCCACCCTGGAGGGGATCTACCCATCCTCCAGTGGCACAAGATGGTCTAAAATCAACCCCTTCCGCAAAATCTGGAACGCAGCGATGCTGTCCATCTCATGCCAGATTTTCACCGGACCGATCGCATGGCACTACTTCCACACCTTCCCGAAGTACTTCATTCTGACCAATTTGATCGCCCTTCCACTGACAAGCGCGACCATGACCCTTTCGGTGGCCACAATCGCACTGTCTTACTTTGGAATATGCCCTGAGACGCTGGTGATCCTCAACGATCACGCCGTGCAGGCCTTAGTGTTCTGTCTGAGAGTTATTTCCGGGCTTGATACTCCTTAATTCTTAACGCCCGCCAAATGAATCTTCGAGGTTCTGATTCCGTAGAAGCAGACCACAATGAAACAAATGAACGGAAGGATGAACGACGCGTTCACAGCCGGCAGGAAGCCAACCGTTCCCTTGTCGATGATCCAAGCCTGAAGCGGAGGAAGCACAGAGCCGCCGAGAATGGCCATAATGAGACCGGCCGCCCCGAACTTGGCGTCATCACCGAGCCCTCCGAGGGCTATTCCATAGATCGTCGGGAACATAAGCGACATGAATCCGCTCACCGCCACAAGGCAGTAAAGTCCCATCCTGTTCTGCAGGAATATCACCCCGGCTGTGGCGATCATTCCTCCAATGGCGAAGATCGTCAACAGTCTGGCCGGCTTCAGGTACTTCATCAGCCAAGTGCACAGGAAACGGCAGGTCACGAACAGGATCATCGCTGCGATGTTGTACTTCTGCGACAGCACCTCGGCCGCCTGTTCGTCCATTCCCTCGGCCATAAACACTCTTGTACCGTACTGGATGATGAAAGTCCAGCACATGATCTGAACTCCGACATAGAAGAACTGCGCGATCACGCCCTCCCAGTAGCGCGGCCTGTGAAGCAGACGCTTCAGCACCGGTCCGATGTTCATCTCGTGATCCTTGTCAGCGTTCTTAGGCATCTTCGCGACAAGTATCAGGACGAACATCACGATGATCACGAGACCCACAACCCAGTAAGGGCCCGTAAGCACGTCAAGGTCAGCCTGTTTCATTGCTTCGAAGCTTGCATCATCCAACAATGCCCGCTCCGCCGTGCTGGCCGGGTGCATCCTCGCCTGGATGAAGTTCATCGCCACATACATCCCCATCAGCGAACCGATCGGATTGAAGCATTGGGCGAAGTTCAGGCGACGGGTCGAGGTCTCCTCCGTGCCCATGCTCAGGATGTACGGATTGCAGCTGGTCTCAAGGAAGGACAAGCCGCAGGTCATGATGAAATAGGCTATCAGGAAGAAGCCATAGACTCCGACCGACTTTGCCGGCAGGAACAGCAACGCCCCGAGCGCATAGAGTCCAAGCCCGACCAGAACGCCGGCCTTGTAGGAGAACTTGCGGATAAACATCGCCGCCGGAAGCGCCATGCAGAAATAGCCCCCGTAGAACGCCACCTGAACCAGCGACCCCTGCGTCACACTCATTCTGAATATCTTGGAGAACGCCTTGACCATCGGGTTCGTGATGTCGTTGGCGAAGCCCCAGAGAGCGAAACAGGTCGTTATGAGAATGAAAGGCAGGACGTAGCTCACTCCGCCTGCCTTTAATATTGAATCCTTCTCCTTCATGGTCAAGGATTACTTGTAGATCGGGCCGAAGTTGGCACAAGCGCGGAAATCAGCGCCCTCCTTGTCCATTCCGAATGCGTTCCAAGCCGCTGGACGGAAAATCTTCGCGTCATCCACATTGTGCATGCAGACAGGGATGCGAAGCATTGAGGCCAAGGTAATTAGATCAGCACCAATGTGGCCGTAAGAGATCGCTCCGTGGTTGGCTCCCCAGTTGTTCATCACGCTGTAGACATCCTTGAAGGCATCCTTCTTAGGGTCAAGGCGCGGGGTGAACCATGTTGTAGGCCAAGTCGGGTCGGTACGCTTGTCAAGGACCTTATGGATCTCCGGATCGATGTCCACAACCCAGCCTTCAGCGATCTGAAGCACTGGTCCGAGACCGTCCACAATGTTGATTCTGGCCATAGTGGCAGGGAAATCTCCCCTTGACACGAAATGGATGCTGAATCCGCCGCCGCGGAAGTAATCCCTGTCGGCCGGCATCCACTGCGAATGCTCGATGCAGCGCTTCTCGTCCTCGTCTGTCATCTCCCAGAACGGCTTCATCACCGGATTGCCCTCGGCGTCCGAGCTCTGGCCGCAGCCATCCATCGTGGTGGCCCCGGAGTTGATGAGATGGATGATTCCCGGAGCGGCCTTGCCGGTCAATTCCTTGCCGGTAACCCTCTTGACAGCCTCAGGGCTCCAGTAGGTTCTCACGTCTGAGAAGATCTGAGGACGGTTGGTCAGCAAGTGGGCCATCAGCATAGCGGTTCCGTTGAGCGAGTCGTTCTCGGTGGCGAGAATAGAAGGCTCCCTGCGGCCATTCCAGTCGAAGTTGGTGTTGAGAAGGGTCTCCGTGAAGTCACCGTTCGGCATCCAGTCGGTCCACTGGCGCTGTCCCTGGAAACCTCCGGCGATGGCGTTGTGGCCAAGAGCCTCCTCCTTGAATCCCATCTCGCGGAGTTTAGGGTTGCCGTGCATGAGATCCATCACGATGATGGTCATCTTCACCACGAACTCCCAGTCCTTGTCCTTCTGCTCGCGGGTCTTCTGCTTTCCTTCAGGATTCTTGTCCCAGCCCTCGTTAGGCATGCAGTATTTCTTGACCCATGCCATAGCCTTCTCGAACTCCTGAGGGTCGTATATTCCAAGATCCATACGTCTGAGAATCTCGACCTCGTCCACACTTTCATTCCTCATTCCCAGATACTTCTGGAAGAAATTCGTGTCCACGATAGAGCCGGCGATACCCATCGTCACACTGCCGATGGAAAGGTAAGACTCCCCTCTCATCTCAGCCACGGCGACAGCGCCACGGGCGAAACGGAGAATCTTTTCGGCCACATCCTCAGGAATCGAATTGTCCTCAAGATCCTGGACATCATGACCGTATATTCCGAAAGCCGGAAGGCCCTTCTGGGCGTGGGCGGCAAGAACAGCCGCAAGGTAAACCGCTCCCGGACGCTCCGTACCGTTGAATCCCCAGACAGCCTTCGGCCAGTAAGGGTTCATGTCCATCGTCTCGGAGCCATAGCACCAGCAGGAAGTCACGGTGATCGTTCCGCCGACACCCTCACGCTCGAACTTCTCGGCGCAGGCGGCGCTCTCAGCCACACGGCCGATCGTTCCGTCAGCGATCACGCACTGTACCGGAGTTCCGTCGGTATATTTCAGATTGGAAGAAATCAACGCAGCCACATTAGCGGCAAGTGTCATTGTCTTTTCCTCAAGACTTTCACGAACACCGCCTTGACGGCCATCGATGGTCGGGCGGATTCCTATTTTCGGATGCTTCATAATATTGGATGTTTTAATGTTAATGTCGTTAAAGCGCAACCGCAATCGAATGCGCAAGTGTAAATTTACGAATATTATCTGAAAATCGAATGCAGAACCTGAATAAACTCACGGTTGCACGCCTTGAATAAAGAAAGAGCCCTGTCCAGCACCGATTTTTCAGGGTTTTTCCAGACAGGAAGTGTAGGCTTTCTTCCGGTTCTGGCAAGAATGCCGGGAGCGATGACTCTTGCGATTCCAGCCTTGGCCACCTTCGCTCCGCACCCATAGTCCCAAAGGCTGGGATGGAATATGTCGGACGGATTCTCAAGATGCCTGACGGCATATTCCGGAACCAGCGTAAGCGTCATGTCATAAAGATGGCAGGGGACGGGTATGACCGGATCCGGCTCCAAAAGCCTTCCATGCTTGGATCTGCCTCCGAAAAGCAGGTTGCCAGACAGGTCCGAGACCGTGCCCGCTATCACTGCCTTATGGCGGAGAAAGAATGAATTCTCAAAAAATGAAGCCAAAGCACCTTCCTCAAGCCTCAAATCCGAGTCCATCCAAAGATAGAAGTCGAAGCCTGCGCCGGAAGCCTTTCCCCAAACCTTCTGATAACCATCAACCCCCTCGTCATTCAAAAAGATGGTGAATGAATATCCTCCCGTGGCCACCAATGCCTCCGTCTGCCTTTGACACTCCTCAAGGCAAGCGGTAGCGCCATCCTTGCCGTCATCGGCAAGGGTTATGAGAACAGCCACGTTCATATTCCTAAGAATCAAGCTTGAGCACAGCCATGAAGGCGCTCTGAGGCACCTGAACCGTGCCTATCTGGCGCATTCTCTTCTTTCCTTCCTTCTGTTTCTCAAGCAGTTTCCTCTTACGGGTCACATCGCCTCCGTAGCATTTCGCCGTCACGTCCTTACGCACCTGACGCACAGTCTCGCGGGCAATGATCTTCGCCCCGATGGCCGCCTGCACGGCGATGTCGAACTGCTGGCGAGGAATCAATTCCTTGAGTTTCAGACAGATCTTACGGCCGAAATCGTATGCGTGATCCTCGTGGATCAATGTAGAAAGCGCATCCGCCGGGTCACCGTTCAGCAGGATGTCCAACTTGACAAGCCTTGCGGGACGGAAGTCCGTGACGTGATAATCGAACGAAGCGTAACCCTTTGACACAGACTTCAATTTGTCGTAGAAATCGAACACGATCTCCGAAAGCGGCATATCGTAAGTGAGTTCGACCCTGTCGGAAGTTATGTAGTGCTCCCCGATCAGCGTTCCCCTCTTGTCCATGCACAGTTTCATAATCGCCCCGTAAAAATCGGTCTTGGAGATGATCTGGGCCCTGATGAACGGCTCCTCTATGTGGTCGATCAGCGTCGGGGCAGGAAGCCCGGACGGGTTGTGCACATCAAGGACCTCACCCTGAGTGGTGTAGACCTTATAGGAAACGTTAGGGACAGTCGTGATGACATCCATGTTGAACTCCCTGAAAAGACGTTCCTGCACGATCTCAAGGTGCAGAAGTCCGAGGAATCCGCAACGGAAACCGAATCCCAGAGCCAGCGAAGACTCCGGCTCATAGACAAAGGACGCGTCGTTGAGCTGGAACTTTTCCAGAGTCGCCCTCAGTTCCTCGAACTTGTCGGCCTGTACAGGGTACATTCCGGCGAACACCATCGGCTTGACCTCCTCGAATCCGGCGATCGCCGCGGCGCAAGGCCTTGCAGAATGGGTGATGGTGTCACCGACCTTGACCTCCACGGCCCTCTTGATTCCGGAGATGATATAACCCACGTCTCCAGTCGAGACCTTGCCTGTAGGCTGGAGCTTCATCTTGAGCACACCGACCTCCTCGGCGTCATATTCCTGCCCTGTCGCCACGAACTTGACCTTGTCGCCGGTCGCGATCGAGCCGTTCAGCACCTTGAAATAGGCGATGATGCCACGGAACGGATTGAACACAGAGTCGAAGATCAAAGCCTGGAGCGGAGCGTCAGGATCCCCGTGCGGAGCCGGAATCTTCTCCACAATGGCGTCCAGAAGCGGCGGGATTCCCTCGCCCGTGCGCGCGGAGACTTTGAATATGTCATCGTGGTCACAGCCCAGGAGATCGACGATCTGGTCGGCCACGATCTCTGGCTGAGCGGAGTCCATGTCTATCTTGTTCATCACAGGGATGATCTCAAGTCCGTGATCCACGGCAAGATATAGGTTTGAGATCGTCTGTGCCTGGATACCCTGAGACGCATCGACAACCAACAAGGCACCCTCGCAGGAAGCGATCGAGCGGGAAACCTCGTAAGAAAAATCCACATGCCCCGGCGTGTCGATCAGGTTAAGGACATATTTCTCACCTTTATAAATATATTCCATCTGGATGGCGTGGCTCTTGATGGTGATGCCTTTCTCCCTCTCCAAATCCATGTCGTCCAGCACCTGAGCCTCCATATCCCTGGAAGACAGAGTCTTTGTCAACTCTATTAGTCTGTCGGCAAGAGTGCTCTTCCCGTGATCGATGTGGGCGATGATGCAGAAATTTCGTATGTGCTTCATATTGTTCTGTTTCTGTTCGAGCCGTCTCCGGCAAAATATTCGTAGAATTGCAAAAATAAGCAATTTGTCGTACATTTGAAAGATTCAACGAAATCAGACGAGGATGACTGACGAGGAGATTATCGGGTTATACAGAAGCGGACAATGCGAGAAGGCGTTCAAGGAGATCGTCGCGGCTTACAGTGAGCGGCTCTATTGGCACGTCCGCAGGTTCGTCTGCTCGCACGAGGACACCGATGACCTCCTTCAGGAGATCTTCATCAAGATTTGGTCAGCGCTTCCTTCATTCAGAGGAGATTCAAGGCTGTTCACATGGATCTACAGAATCGCCACCAACGAGACGCTGAACTGGCTCCACAAGCAGAAAGTCCGCGCATTGCTCAAGTTTGAAAGCATCGACACTGAGCTGGCAGACAAGATTGACGATGACCCTTATTTCAACGGCGACGAGGCCCAAAGGCTTCTCTTCAAAGCCATAGCCAGACTCCCCAAAAAGCAGAAGTCCGTGTTCTGCATGCGCTATTTCGACGACCTGTCCTACGAAGACATCTCAGAGATTCTGGGAACATCTGTCGGGGCATTGAAAGCGTCCTATCATTTCGCCGCCGAAAAAATCCGCTCGGAATTTGAAAAAAGAGATTAAACCTTAACGCTGACAATCTGTCTAAGATAACGTGATGCAAGAGAAAAGGGACATATTCAATGGTATCGGCAAGGCCGCATTCAAAGTTCCGGAAGGCTATTTCGAGGGACTCAAGGCTCGCCTTGACGCAATACCCGCCACGCCTCGGACGCTCACCCCTGTGCAGCGCATGAAACCGTACCTCGCGCTGGCCGCCTGCTTCCTCTCGTTTCTGCTTGTCGGGAACGCTGTCCTCAAGGGCACGACAGAGAAAAGCAGCGAAGGAGACCTCTATAATGAGTTCGCCTATGCGGCTCTGCTCAGAGCCGATGAATATCTTCATCCGGAAGCCGACACGCAAGACACGGTTTCCAATGATGACGTGGTCAACTACCTTATTGACTCAGGTACCCCGGCCGAATTGATTGAATATGCCGGACTGATCGCAAAAAAATAGAATTGATATGAAACGAATATTATTCATACTCTCAGTCCTGGTTCTCACCGCCACCTGCGTGACGGCTCAGGAGAAGGACAAGAAAGATTGGCACGACAGGTGGAAAGCCGAGAAAATCGCCTATCTTACAGACGCGATGGACTTGACAAGCGCCGAGGCAGAGAGATTCTGGCCGGTCTACAACAAATGCGAACGAGAGAAAAAAAATTCGTTCAAGGTTGTCCTTGACGCCTACAAAGCTCTCGATGAAGCCATCAAGGCCGGCAAAAATGACGACGAAATCAATTCTTTGTTGGATAAATACATAGAATCACAGAATTGTGGCAAGGATATTGATAGTAAATATATTGTCGAGTATCGCAAGATACTCCCGGGTAAGAAAGTGGCGAAACTGTACGTCGCGGAGGAATCATTCCGCAGGCAACAGATTCACAGACTGAACAAAAACGACAACAAAGGAGAAAGAAAATAACGGAAAATAACAGATTATTTTTTTTTGGTCAATTGGTTAATGGTTAGTTTGGTTACAGACAATAATCTGTTACGAGGGAAGCATGCTGGGAAGTACGCTTCCCTCTTTCGTCAAGAAGCGTCATCTGTTCCTCCTGAGGAGAACCACCAACCTTGCCCCTTCGCTTGAACTGAACTATCAACCTTGACACAGGCTTACGCTCCACCGATTTGATTCTCAAGATTTTCCACGGCAAGAACCCACACATTCTCGCATGACGTGACAATGCTTTCTCCTGATCGGCGGGAAGTATCATGGAGATACGACCATCCTCTCCGAGAACCTCGGAGGCATATTCAAGAATTTCACGGTAGGAAAGAGATTCCTGGTTTTCAGAATCGCCGGTATGTCGCGCCGAATTACGCCTGGCCTCCGGAGCCTGGAGCGAGTTGTCGTAATATGGAGGGTTCGAGACGATCAGATCATAACAGGCGCCCGGATTAGCTTTTCTGAATGCCGCAAGGCCCATATTCACTGACTCAAGGTGCTCCTGCCATGGCGACTGACGGAAATTCTCAGCCGCCTCCTCAGCTGACGGGATGTCGATTTCTATCCCTTGAATATTCCATTCCTCGCCATCGCAATCCGTTTCCATTCTCTGGGCAATCATCAGCGCCACCGTACCGGTTCCTGTGCCTATGTCCAAGATTCGTCTGTCGCCCGGCAGCACCGTCGTTGATGCACCGAGCAGAACGCCATCAGTGTTGACCTTCATGGCGGAGCGTTCGTTGCGGACATCAAACCGCTTGAAATGGAAGACACTCATCTTCTGAATCTGGAATCATTCTTCCACAAACTGTCCGTCACGCATGAAAAGGGACCTGTCGCACATGACGGCGAGGTCGGGGTCATGGGTCACAATGACGATTGTCTGGCCGTAACGCTGCCTGAGGTCGAAGAAAAGCTGATGGATTTCCGTCTTTGTCTTTGAGTCCAGATTGCCTGACGGTTCGTCGGCGAAAAGAATGGCCGGCTCATTGATCAGAGCTCTGGCGATAGCGACTCTCTGCTGTTCTCCTCCGGAGAGTTCAGACGGCTTGTGCTCCATCCTTTCGCCGAGCCCCATATCCTTAAGCAGTTTTGTGGCGGCGGCCTTGGCATCCTTGTCCGAACGCCCTGCTATGAAAGCAGGAATCATCACATTTTCAAGAGCGTTGAACTCCGGAAGAAGATGATGGAACTGGAACACAAAACCTATCCGCCTGTTTCTGAAGGCGGACAGGTCCTTGCCGCTCAGATGCAGGACATCCGTACCGTCTATCTCCAGCGAACCGGCATCCGGAGTTGACAGCGTGCCCAGAATCTGAAGAAGAGTGGACTTTCCGGCTCCCGACGCCCCCATTATAGACACCACTTCCGATTTATCCACCTGAAAATCAATTCCTCGAAGAACCTTCAAGTCCCCAAAAGATTTTTCTATGCCTTTCGCCTGTATGATCATATCTCAAAATTGCTATGCGATAAATAATCTCCCCAAAACACCGCAGTGTCTGCCGCAAGGGCAGCCAAACAATGGATTTTGAATATTTTCATTCAAAGATAGTTGATTTTTTCAAAAAAGTTTTGCGAATTTCAAAAAAAGGCATAACTTTGCAGTCCTTTCCAATGAGAGCGCCTCTCACGAGCGGTTGTCAGGAAAGGCCTGAGGGGTTAACCCAAAGGAATGTTATCGGGGTGTGGCGCAGTTGGCTAGCGCATCTGGTTTGGGACCAGAGGGTCCAGTGTTCGAGTCACTGTACCCCGACAAAAAGCGGACGAGATTTTCGCCCGCTTTTTTTGTTGCCCCTCCTGTTTTTTTTCATCATCCCCCCTCTCGCCCCGCCGGTCTTCGTTGACGGCCCGGCCCCTTCAGTCCGCTGATGACGGCCGTGGCATTCAACTTGTTGAATATGAACGCGAAAACACCCTGCTCCAGTTCTGATTTGAAGACCAGAATAGAGTGCTTCCCCTTTGATATTCAAAATAATTACCTGCCACAGCCTAATAATTCTGTTGTATTTTGCAATTGACGGAACGGTCATGACCACCGCGGTCGCCGAGCATGTCGAAGCGATCGACCAAGTCCTTCGTTCTACGAACTATGGCACTCAAGTTAAGAAGCTTTTTCGGATATTTCCTACTCTTTTATTCTATTGGCAACTAATCGCTGTTGGCAAACATGGCACGTCAGCAGTTGCAGAACAATTATATTGCCGCCAGACCTTATCACCATCTGCAATCTCGCCGCCGACGGTCTTATATACACGGGTCGGCGACAGTCGCATTTTGTGAATATGGCGGCACACAAAACCGCCCTGAGCACAACGAAAAGCCGGTGAATATGCCGCCTATGGACCTGGGAACCATAGGCGGCATACTGCCGTGCTCCACACCGGCGCAGAAGCATGATAGTATGCCGCCATTTTGCAAGATTGCAATACACGCGGCCACTGAAAAGGCAATCATGTTCGGGCGGATTGCCGAATGTTGCTGGTCATAGACTGATTACCTCACTGGCCGTCAGCCCTGACTTGAATATTGGCGTGGGAAGACAATGGCCAGGCATATCTTTGAGTCTCAATGATGACGCGCCGGATGCAGCGGCTGATATGAATTTGTCAAAAGACCATCGCACCTAAAAAGGACAGCCATACCATTGTACCCTCTGCGGTATTTTGCTAATTTCCAACCGGAAACAATCCGGCAGGTGTTGTCATTTCCGAAAATATCACTATCTTAGCACCGTTTTAGGTCCTATGGCCTGAAACAGACATATTTGATGAAAGTGTTTTCGCACTATCCTTAACAAGAAATCTGACAGTTTCCAAAGCACAAGGGTAACGACAACACCATTTCATCTGTATTCGCTTGCGTGTACCCTACACTCAACGATACAGGTGTGGGGATTGTTTCCGTTTTATTTGTGCTTGGGCTTTGTCAGAGCCTCTTACTAGATAAACGAATTGGCTCCACACTTTCTTTGTGTATACTAACTTAATCGGCATCTGGGGCTGGGCTGACATATAACATGTGGATTATGCCCGAAAACGTAAAACGAACCAATTTGGAAAGAAGCATTGCTGACGAACTTCATGAATATTATCTAAACAAAGGCTTGGCTATAGAAGTGTCTGCTAATGACGTTTTTGTAGAGCAGGCGCTAGATCAAAATGGGTGTGCAGTTAGTGACTATTGTCTTGAAGACTGCAGAGAGGGACAATTTCATGCTAATGGTAGAGTGCAGGAAAGACATGAAGATAATGATGAGATAGTCTCTAGTCTCACTATAGAGCCACACGTCACTTTTGAGGGAAACTTTAAGGTGTTAGGGTATGACCCTATCCACAAACTGTTCTCCACAGAGATTATATATGCAAATTATACTGAAAAATAGAGCCTATGTTACCATCAGATGATAATGCACTCACCTTCGTAATATGTACTTTAGTTGCAATGATAGTTTGTCCCGTTCTTTTCACCGCGCCAGCATTAGCGGATTGTCTGAACTTCACCGAAACAGGACAGATCGGTGATACTATCGGTGGGATAACAGCACCAATCGTTGGCCTATGCAGCATTTTTCTATTGTACTATACATTGAAAGAGCAGATGATTTTCAACAAGAGTCAATCTAAAGATAACAAAATGTCTCAGTTACTTGGCTTACAAAGTGATATCATCCAAATGAATGAGAGAGTAAAGTTCAGTTTCAAGAAATCTTCCTCAGAGTCATTAATAGAAGCGGGCGGTGTATGTTCATTGAGCCTGTTGGAAAAAGTCAATGACTATCAACCATATATAGAACTGCATCAATATCGATATTTAAATGAAGAGTTGAAAGTGTTTCTTGAATTATGCTGTCACTATTACAACTATCTAGATAGCGCAGGAGAGCAAGAAATAAAAAATGCTGGGTCTGAAGTTGTTCAAACATACTTCAATGAATTAGAGTGTTTTTGGGAACATATTATTTCAGACCAGATCTCAGTTCGAGTTGGAATGGTGGATAATTACGAAGATTCTGATGGCAAGGACATTATGTCAGAAATAGATATACTAAAAGAAGATGCCCAAAAATCATTGGAGAAGATTAAGTATTACAAATCAAATAAATAACTATTATGAAATTAATTAGGTTCGTATGTGCGGTGTAACTACTCAGGTGCCCCTGC
>DCMG01000115.1 GCA_002321335.1 Bacteroidales bacterium UBA1628
AGATCCGCGCGCGGGAACAGAATCAGACAAGTCACGTGAGGTACCGGATTGTCCTGGAGCGCCCTGCCATGCGCAAGGACGGGTCCACGTTCGATGACCGTTTGGTCCGGAGCATACTCCGGAACGGGCATATTCCTAATCCAGAAGGGGAATGGTGCATCTGTGATGTGGGAACGGTCGAGAAGGCGATCGCAGCCGCCGTGGCGGGGAATGACAGGATTGTTGACAGGACCGAGGACTTCAAGATGCGTCCGGAACAGGAACGGGCCGTTGAGAAAACAGCACTCTATTTCAACGCGTTCAGGAAAGACCCCGCCAATCGGGGACTGACCCCGCACTTTCTCTGGAACGCGAAGATGCGCTTCGGCAAGACATTCACCACTTACCAACTTGCACTCAGGATGGGCTGGACGAAAGTCCTTGTCCTCACATTCAAGCCGGCCGTCAAGACAGCCTGGGAGGAGGACCTGCTGACCCACAAGGACTTCGCTGGCTGGCAGTTCTGCCAAAAGCAGGATGACCGGGAGTTCAACCGTGTCGATGAGGGCAGGCCTTTCGTGTGCTTCGCCTCCTTTCAGGATGTCCTGGGAAGGAATGCAGCCGGAGGCATAAAGGCCACGAACGAATGGATCCAGACGGTCGGTTGGGACTGCATAGTCCTGGACGAGTACCACTACGGAGCATGGGGCAGGAACGCCAGGAACTTCTACGACAGGAAAGACCCGGCGTTGGGCCGGGCCGAGGAAATGGGCGAGATCCTCGCAGAGGATGCGGACGATGCCAAGGAGCTGGAGGCCAGGGAGATGTACGACGAAGGACTGATGCCGCTGCGCACCGGGGCCTACCTCTACCTTTCGGGCACACCGTTCCGGGCCATCTCCACCGGGGAGTTCATCGAGGAGCAGATCTTCAACTGGACGTACTCTGACGAGCAGGCCGCCAAGGAGGCATGGCAGGGAGGGCATAACACTTACGCCCAGCTTCCCAAAATGGTGATGATGACCTATCAGCTGCCGGACAGCATCAGCGAGATTGCCTCCCGCGGTGAGTTCGACGAGTTCGACCTGAACGAGTTCTTCCGCGCGGAGGACGACCATTTCCTGCACGAGGAATATGTCCAGAAATGGCTGGACCTGATCCGTGGCGCCTACACGGAAACCATCGTGACGGAACTCAAACTGGGCAAAGAGAAACCGCCTATGCCGTTCTCCGACAGCCGTTTGCTCAGTTACCTCCAGCACACATATTGGTTCCTGCCGTCCGTGGCCGCCTGCCGCGCGATGTCCAAACTTCTGAGAAAGCGCCCCAACCGTTTCTTTGATGACTACAAGGTGATTGTTGCCGCCGGGAATGAGGCCGGGATGGGAGCGCAGGCCGTGGAGCCAGTCTACAATGCGATGGAGGATCCGCAATTGACAAAGACGATCACTCTCTCGTGCGGCAAGCTCTCCACCGGCGTCACCGTCAAGCCTTGGACGGGCATACTTATGCTTCGCAACACGACCTCCCCGGAGACATATTTCCAAGCCGCGTTCCGGGTCCAGTCCCCGTGGACCACTAAGGACGAACACGGAAAAGAGGTCATACTCAAGCCTTTCTGTTATGTCTTCGATTTCGCTCCGAACCGTGCGCTGAGGCAGGTGCAGGAATACAGCTGCCAGCTCAACGTCCACGAGTCCAACCCGGAGAAGAAAGTTGAGGAGTTCATCAAGTTTCTTCCTATCCTGGCGTTCGACGGCTCATCGATGAAGGAGATTGATGCCGCAGGTGTGCTGGATATGGCGATGAGCGGCACGACGGCGACACTGCTTGCCCGCCGATGGGAGAGTGCCGTGCTGGTCAATGTGGACAACGCTACGCTCCAACGCCTGATGAACAGCCCGGAGGCAATGAAGGCATTGATGAATATAGAGGGATTCCGCAACCTCAATTCCGACATAGAGACGATCATCAACAAGTCCGAACACGTCAAGAAAACCAAGAAGGAAAAGGGCGACGGACTCTCCGCTCCGGAAAAGAAGCGATTGACCGAAGAGGAAAAGGAGTTCAAGAGCAAGCGCAAGGAGATCCAGGACAAACTGATCAAATTCGCGACCCGCATCCCTGTCTTCATGTACCTCACGGATTTCCGGGAATATTGCCTGAAGGATGTCATCGAACAGCTTGAGCCGGCTCTTTTCCGCAAGGTCACCGGTCTCACACTCAGGGATTTCAGCCTGCTGGTGAGCCTCGGCGTCTTCAACAGCGAACTGATGAACGACGCCGTCTACAAGTTCAAGCGCTACGAGGACTCCTCCCTTGAATATACCGGCATCGACAGGCACACCGGCACCGTGGTCGGCCTCTGGGACACCGCCATCGACACTTCCAAGGCCGGACCGGCTGAGGACAGAGTCGTGGACGATTCGGTCTCGTCACCTGATAACGATTGGAGGGCGGAATCCGACGGACGCCATTCCGGGCACGGTTGTGAGCTGCCAAGACTGGAAGAAAACTCTTATGGCCACACAGACAATCACTCTGAATATGTCGAAGATTCTTCATGGTGCGGCGAGCGTCTTACAAGTAAGCCGTGGGAGAACCTCCGTTCAGGCGACTCCGTAACCCACAAAAGCCTCGGTCCCGGCACAGTCATATTTATAGACGATAATTACCTCACCGTCAGATTCTCCGACCGTGAATCCAAGTTCCGTTACCCTTCCGCCTTTGAGAAAGGATATTTGACTGTTTGAAACCCACATGCCATAGAATCATTAAGTCAAATGTTATTTGAAAACTAGTCGTCGGTCTCGGGGTCGGCCATGATGGTGGTGCCGGAATCCAGGGCGGAGGCGGAGGTGATTACTACTCGGGAAACGCCGGAATTGATGGCCTCGAAGGCGTTCTGGAGCTTCGGGATCATGCCTTCGGAGATGGTGCCGTCAGCGACCATTGGGGCGAAATCTTTGCCGACAGGCCTATTATTACCTAATTATTAATACCTTTGCATTTATGGGACAAATGAACACAACGGCGGTTTACAACAACGCTGCGGAAATCATAAAGACGGCTATACTGCAAGGGCAGTACGAAGCCCTCAAAGGCGAAAACCGTGTGCAGCTTGCCGTGTACTTCGGCATAGGTAAATATGTTTCCCTCAATTCACGACAAGGGACTTGGGGAACGGGAGCGCTTGCGGCGATCAGCGAGAGGTTAAGAAAGATAATGCCTGGACTTCGAGGGTTTTCAGCTGAAAGTCTGAAAAAGATGCGCCTATTTTATGAGAACTGGGCGATTCTTGATTATACTAATTGCAACGGAGTAATTACCCCAACCGATAAATCGGTAATCGCGATTACCGATTTGTCGAAAGCCTCAATTGACATCTATCACAGCATGACGCTTCCAAATACGGCCGATTTTCCGGCCGCTGAGTTTTTGATGGTTCCATTCACACATCACTCTCGGATTCTCGCCAAAAGCAAAGACTTAGAGGAACGTTACTATTATATTCGCAGATGTGCTAATGAGCATTTGTCTGTCGATACTTTAATAAAACTGATGGACAATGACGCATTCCACCGTCAAGCGCTCATTCCCAGCAATTTCACCAAGACGATACCCAACGGTCAGCAAGCCCGAAAGGCCGTAATGATGTTCAAGGATGAATATATGCTTGATTTCATCAATGTGGAGGAAATCGGTGAGCGTGACAAAGAAGATGTTAACGAGCGGGTGGTGGAGCAGAAGATCATCCAGAACATAAAGCGGTTCATCATGACCTTTGGCAACGACTTTGCTTTCATTGGCAACCAATACCATCTGGAGGCCTATGGAGAGGAATTCTTCCCGGATCTGCTGTTCTTCAACCGTGAGCTGAATGCTATGGTTTGTATTGAGTTAAAGACCGGGAAGTTCAAACCGTCATATCTCGGCCAGCTCACATCCTATCTTCGCATCCTTGATGATAAGGTCAAAAAGCCACATGAAAACCCGTCCATCGGCATTGTCCTCTGCAAAGAAGCGAACAGAGAATTTGTAGAATATATCATCCAGGACTACAACAAGCCTATGGGTGTCGCCACATACAAGACATCCGACGAGATGCCCGAAAAACTCCGCAAGGCACTGCCGGATGTCGAGGAACTCAGAAAACTGTTATAAGCAACCACGCGTCAGTCGTCGGTCTCGGGGTCGGCCATGATGGTGGTGCCGGAATCCAGGGCGGAGGCGGAGGTGATGACGACACGGGAAACGCCGGAGTTGATGGCCTCAAAGGCGTTCTGGAGTTTCGGGATCATGCCTTCGGAGATGGTGCCGTCAGCGACCATCGAGGCGAAATCGGAACTGGTAATGGTCGGGATTACGCTCGAAGGGTCGTTCAAGTCTTTCATCACGCCAGGGGTGGACGAGCAATATGTCAGGGTCACGTCATAGACGGAGGCGAGGGTCTGGGCGACGGACGAGGCGATGGTGTCGGCGTTGGTGTTCAGCATCGAGCCTTCCTTGTCGTGGGTCAGCGGGGCGAGAACCGGCACGGCACCGGACTCAAGAAGGTTTTCCAAGGCCTTGGCGTTGACGTACTTGATGTCACCGACGTAGCCGAAATTGATCGGCTGGACCGGTCTTTTGACACTCATTATCAGGTTCAGATCAGCTCCGGTAAGACCAATGGCGTTGACCCCAAGGGCTTGCAGGCGAGCCACAAGATTCTTGTTGACAAGACCACCGTAGACCATCGTGACGACTTTCAGCATCTCCGCGCTGGTGATCCTGCGGCCATCAATCATCTGGGTCTCCACGCCCAACTTTGCGGCCACCTCCGTGGCGATCTTGCCGCCACCGTGCACGAGAATCTTTCTGCCCCTAAGGCTTGAGAACGACATCAGAAGCCCCTGAAGAGACTCCTCGTTCTCCACAATGGCTCCCCCGACCTTAATTATATTCAATGAATCCTTTATCATATTCCTCAAAAATTACTGTAGATCCTCCAGCATTCTCTTCATCACAACCTGGGCGGAGACGACACGGTTGGCGGCCTCCGGGATGACGATGCTGCGAGGGGAATCAATCACCTCGTCGGTCACGATCATATTCCTTCTCACCGGCAGGCAGTGCATGAAGTAGGCGTTGTTGGTGACGGCCATCTGCCTTGCGCCGACGGTCCATGAGCGGTCATGACTGAGAATCTGGCCATAGTGCGAGACGGAGGACCAGTTCTTGGCGTAGATGAAGTCCGCACCCTCGAAGGCTTTCATCTGGTCGTACTCCACACGAGCCTTGCCGACAAACTGAGGGTCAAGCTCATAGCCTTCCGGCTGCGTGATTACGAAATCCACATCGGCAGCGTTCATCCACTCAGCGAACGAGTTCGGCACGGCCTGAGGCAGAGCCCTCGGATGAGGAGCCCAGGTCAGTACCACTTTCGGGCGAGCCACGGTTTTATATTCATTGATGGTGATGAGGTCCGCGAAGGCCTGGCACGGATGGACCGTGGCAGATTCGAGACTGATGACAGGTTTGCCGGAATATTCAATGAACTGCTTGAGTATTGTCTCGTTGTAGTCGAAGGTCTTGTCCTTCAGACCGGCGAACGAGCGCACACCGATGATGTCGCAGTAGCTGCCGATGACCGGGATCGCCTCGCGCAGATGCTCCGGCTTGTCACCGTCCATCACCACGCCCATCTCGGTCTCAAGTTTCCAGCTGTCACCGTTGACATTGAGCACTATCGAGTTCATTCCCAGATTCATGGCCGCCTTCTGGCTGCTCAGTCTGGTACGCAGACTGCTGTTGAAGAAGATCAGAATGATCGTCTTGTTCTTGCCAAGGTTCTGCCAGGCGAACGGAGTCGCCTTGACCTGCTTCGCCTCCTCAAGCGCCTTGCCGAGGTCGCCTATGTCGCCAACGTGAAAAAAACTTCTCATAATACTTCCTTCAATGCGTTAATGAATATGTCAACGTCCGCCTTGGTGAGGGTCAGCGGGGCAAGAAGGCGGATCATGTTCTTGCCGGAAACGCCTGTGAATATGTGTTTTTCGTAAAGGAGGCGGCCTCTGATCTCTGCGATCGGCTCATTGAATTCGATGCCGACCATAAGGCCGCGGCCGCGAACTTCCTTGATCCTCGGAGAGGACGGGATGGAGTTTTTGAGATATTCACCCACCTCAAAGGCGTTCGCGACGAGGTTTTCTTCTTTAAATATGTCAGCGACGGCATTGGCGGCGGCCATCGCGAGGTAGTTGCCGCCGAAAGTCGTGCCGAGCATTCCCTTGGTGGCCTCGAACTCTGGAGAGATCAGGACTCCGCCAATCGGGAAGCCATTCGCCATTCCCTTGGCCATCGTGACGATGTCCGGTTTGATTCCGGCCCACTGGTGGGCGAAGAATCTGCCGCTTCTGCCGTAGCCGCTTTGGATTTCGTCCAGGATCAGCACAACGCCCGCGTCCTTTGTGGCCTGGCGCAGGTCTCTCATGAACTGGTCATCAGGGATGACAATTCCTCCGACTCCCTGGATGCCTTCGATGATCACACCGGCTACATCTCCCTTGGCAAGTTCAGCCTTGACGGCCTCTATGTCATTCAGAGGCAGGAAGGTGACATTGTGGTGCGAGTTGAACGGAGCTGAATATTTCGGGTTGTCGGTGACGGCCACGGCTCCGGAGGTCCTTCCGTGAAAGGCTCCCTTGAAGGCTATCATTCTGTCCTTTCCGGTGTGGAAAGAGGCCAGTTTGAGGGCGTTCTCGTTGGCTTCCGCTCCCGAGTTGATCAGGAAGAGGGAGTAGTCCTCCAGGCCGGAGAGTTCTCCGATCTTTCGGGCAAGCTCAACCTGAAGCGGATTCTTCACGCTGTTTGAGTAGAAGCCGATCTTGTTCAGTTGGTCGGTGATGGCGGCCACGTATTTCGGGTGGCAGTGGCCGACTGAGATGACGGCATGGCCGCCGTAGAGGTCGAGATATTCCTGCCCCTTGTCGTCCCAGATTCTGGTGCCTTTGGCTTTGACGGGGGCAACGTCAAAAAGGCTATATACGTCAAATAAATTCATTGTCAATAATTTTCGTAAGAACCATGCGCTTCGGCAAGCTCAGTGACCATTAAAACCGTGTGCCTTTAAGATGAAGTCCTGTGTCCTCGGGAAGGCCGAAGATGAGGTTCATGTTCTCGACGGCCTGACCGGAAGCACCTTTGACAAGATTGTCGATGATGCTGACAACGTGGAGCTTGCGGCCGTGTTTGCGGACATTGAGCACACATTTGTTCGTGTTCACGACCATCTTGAGGTCCGGATTCGTGTCAATCACGTGCACGAAAGGCTCGTCCTTGTAGTAATCCTTGTACAAAGCCACAGCTTCTTCCTCGGAAAGGTCGCAGTCAAAATAGACCGAAGCCAGAATACCTCTGGTGAAGTCGCCCCTGACCGGAACAAAGTTCAGTTCGCCCTCATAGCTTGGAGCAAGCGTGTGGAGGGTCTCCCCTATCTCGCCCAGATGCTGATGTGTAAACGCCTTGTACACAGAGAGGTTGTTGGCTCTCCAGCTGAAATGCGTGGTCTCTGACGGAGCCTGGCCGGCGCCGGTGGAACCTGTGATTCCCGTCACGTGGATTTCCGGCAACTTGTCAGCCTTTGCCATAGGCAGAAGGGCCAGCTGGATCGAAGTCGCGAAACATCCAGGGTTGGCTATATGTTTGGCTTTCACAATCTTGCATCTAAAAGCCTCCGGAAGTCCGTAAACGAAATCCTCCGCGTCAGCGGCCAGACGGAAATCGTTGCTGAGGTCGATGATGGCTCCATCGTAACTTTCCGGAAGAGAATGCACAAAGCCCTTAGACTTTCCGTGACCGGAGCAAAGGAATATCACATCGGCCAGCTCCACCGGAGCGTCGGCGCTGAACTTCAGGTCAGTCTCCCCCAACAGATCCTGATGTGCCGACCACACCGGTTCGCCTGCGTGGCTTCCGCTCTGCGCAAAGACAATCTTTACGTTCGGATGATTGACCAGAATCCGCAGAAGCTCACCGGCAGTGTAGCCAGCGGCCCCTACGATTCCGACACGTATATACTCATTTATAATCATTAGCGTAATAATTCCTCATTCAACTTACCTAAGGCGACGGCTACAATTCCTTTTCCAGTTGCTCGCCTTCGTCCTTGTGGGCGGTGTAGTAGACACGGAGAGGGGTGGATGTGACCTTGATGAAGCCTTTGGCGTCCTCGCTGGTCCAGCCTTTCTGCATCTCGCCATATTCCCCGAACTTGGTCTTGACAAGGTCACAAGGGGAATCCACACCAACGGTGGAGAACGACCACGGGCGAAGTTCCATCGTCACCTTGCCGGTCACGTTCCTCTGGCTGCTCTCAAGCATCGCCTCAATGTCCCTCATCACAGGCTCAAGGTACTGGCTCTCGTGCAGGAACATTCCGTACCAGTTGGAAACCTGATCCTTCCAGTACTGCTGCCACTTGCTGAGGGTGAACTTCTCAAGGAACTTGTGGGCAGCGATAATCAGCATCGGAGCAGCGGCCTCGAAACCGACACGTCCCTTGATGCCGATGATCGTGTCCCCGACGTGCATGTCACGGCCGATGCCGTACGGAGCCGCGATGGACTCGATCTTCTGAATGGCTGCGACTTTGTCAGCGAATTTCTCACCGTT
>DCMG01000015.1 GCA_002321335.1 Bacteroidales bacterium UBA1628
GCCGAGGAGAAGTCACCTGTCATCCTTCAGGTTTCCAAGGGAGCCCGCAACTACGCTAACCAGACCCTTCTCCGCTACATGGCAGAAGGAGCCGTACAGTATGCGAAGGAACTCGGTTGGGAGCATCCTCAGATCGTTCTTCACCTTGATCACGGTGACACTTTCGAGCTCTGCAAGAGCTGCGTTGACATGGGATTCTCATCTGTTATGATCGACGGTTCCGCCCTTCCTTACGAGGAGAACATCGCCCTCACCAAGAAGGTCGTTGAGTACGCTCACAAGTATGATGTCACCGTTGAGGCCGAGCTTGGCGTTCTCGCCGGCGTTGAGGATGAGGTTTCCGCTGAGGAGTCTCACTACACAAAGCCAGAGGAGGTCATCGACTTCGCCACACGTACAGGCTGCGATTCACTCGCAATCTCCATCGGTACCTCTCACGGTGCTTACAAGTTCAAGCCGGAGCAGTGCACAAGAGACCCTAAGACCGGACGTCTCGTTCCACCTCCACTCGCATTCGACGTTCTCCACGAGATCGAGAAGAAGCTTCCTGGATTCCCTATCGTACTCCACGGATCATCTTCAGTTCCTCAGGAGTATGTTGACATCATCAACCAGTATGGTGGCAAACTTCCTGACGCTGTAGGTATCCCTGAGGAGCAGCTTCGCGAGGCCGCCAAGAGCGCTGTCTGCAAGATCAACATCGACTCAGACTCCCGTCTCGCCATGACCGCCGCCATCCGCAAGGTCTTCGCTGAGAAGCCAGGCGAGTTCGACCCGAGAAAGTATCTCGGACCAGCCCGTGATGAGATGAAGAAGCTCTACGAGCACAAGATCGTTGACGTCCTCGGTTCAAACGGCAAGGCTGAGTAATTTGGCTTGTGAGGTCTAAACTCCTTACAATCAATTAATAAGATGATTCCCTCCAGTCGATATCGACTGGAGGGAATTTTTTAATATATTCATTTATAGTTGTTTACTCTCCACGGCTAAGATGCCGCTTAATGCAGACACAAAAGCAGCAGGACCGGAAGGTAGTCCTTGAGTGAGCCGCGAAGTTTTTCAAGGGCTTTCTGGATCTCGCGCTTGACCTTGCGGGGAGTGACTCCGTACTTCTGGGCGATATCCTCGTAAGTCAGATCCTCGAACCGGCTGGAAATGAAGATGTTCAATGAAAGCTCCGGCAGGTCGGCGAGGAATTTTCTGAATATTCCCTCCACCTCGGCGCTGAATATGTCGTCCATCTCTCCGGATTCCAGAATGGAGATCTCGGAAAGTATAGTTTTCACCTGCATATTCACATCCGGATCGATCGATCCTTCTGCCAACACGATCCGGAAATTATCCCGCATCCAGTTCAGGCATCTGTTCTTCACGCTGCGCAGGATGTAGGCTTCGGGAGTTGTCTTCAGTTCTATGCTGTCCCGTCTGTCCCAGAATGCCGTGAAACACTCAGACACAATGTCTTCCGCCACGGCTTGATCTCTGACATAGGAGCGGGCGATCGCGATGAAACCGTTCCTGTGCTTTACGAACAGTTTCCCGAAATCTGATGGCGTTATGTCTGAGACCGGCATAGTTGGCAGTTGTTATCAGTCCTGCAAAGTTATACTTTTTTTCTCATTTATCGGGGTCCAAGTCCGCAAGTTGTGTGTCTATAATAATGAAAGCGGAAATTATGGACGTTTCCCACTAAACATAACTGATAGAGAATGAACACTTTTGATCTTTTGAAATATTTCGGGTGCAAGTCTTCTCCAAAGGAGGAGGCTGCTGTCCGTGAATGGTTGGCCAACGATCCTGACGGAAGCCATCTGAAGAAATACAAGGATGCCCGCTATATATTCGAAGGTATGACTTTATATGGTGAAGAGGCTAAGGCAGAAAG
Source organism: Bacteroidales bacterium UBA1628 (assembly GCA_002321335.1). GTDB lineage: Bacteria > Bacteroidota > Bacteroidia > Bacteroidales > UBA932 > Cryptobacteroides. The sequence goes on from DCMG01000015.1 coordinate 1,886, forward strand.
GATAGAGAATGCAAAGAAGCGTCCGGGAATATTCAAGAGTATATTCAGATATTCAGCAGCGGCGGTTGTGGCGGCGTTGGTTATGTTTGGCACAGCTTCCATTGTGAGGAACCAAACTATCGACAGAATCGCCCAGAGCACAGAGTCGGTTTATGTGCCGTCCGGCAAGACAATGGAACTCACCCTTGAGGACGGTACCAAACTGTGGCTTAACTCCGGAACAAAGATCGAGTATCCTACAGTCTTCGGAAGGAAGTCCAGAAATGTGAAAGTCATTGACGGAGAGGTACTTTTCGATGTCACCAAAGATGAGAAAAGGCCGTTCACAGTCAGCACGTTCGCATCTGACATCAGGGTGCTCGGAACCAAGTTCGATGTTGTCGCTGATGAGGAGGGCGGAATATTCAAAACTTCCCTTATCCGTGGCAAGGTGAGCGTAAGCAGCAACTATGACAAGAATGACCGGATCATCCTTAGCCCGGATCAGTCAGTGACGATGGCGGACGGTAGACTGGTTGTCTCACAGATGTCTGACCCGATGTCGGAGATCTGTTGGACGGATGGCCTTGTTAACCTGACGGATCTGCCGTTCGATCAGCTTATGAGACGCTTCGAGAAAGTTTACAATGTCAGGATCGTGATCGACAGGGAAGAGATGCCTGAGATCCGGTACTCACGAGGAAAGGTTCGTGTCTCCGATGGAGTTGACCACGCTCTGGAGATGCTCTCTAAGGCTTCGGACTTCAAATGGAGCCACGACAGGAACACTAATGTCATAACCATACGTTAGCCTGAGTTGGATTAGAATATACTTAAATTACTAATAATCAAATTATAATCAATGATTAACTTTCGTTTTACCAGAATTCTGAAACGTTTTTCATTGGCCCTGGTCTTGAGTGTGGCCACCATATTCAGCGCCAACGCTCAGAACCAGCAAAGAATCACCTTGAAGATGGAGAACTCCACTCTTGGGAAGGTGATGGATGCCATTGAAAATCAGTCTCAGTACCTGTTCCTTAATGATGGGGTTGACGTGAATATGCGTGTGGACATCAATGTCAGCAACGCTACGATTGACGCTGCCCTTGGTCAACTTTTCGCCGCGAAGCCGGTCGCTTGGAAAATCGAAGGCGTGAACGTCTATATTTCCAAGAAACAGGAGGTCTCGCAGGGTGAACGTACTGTCACAGGTGTCGTGAAGGATGCGGCCGGACTTCCGCTTGCCGGCGTGGCCGTCCTTGTGAAGGGTACTTCCAACGGTTCCAGCACGGATGCTGACGGTAAGTTCTCTTTCGTGCTGAATGACGAGAATCTCTCGGCCGGGAAAATCCTTCAGTTTGTGTGCCTTGGTTACACTACCGTTGAGCTGCCTCTTGGTAGCAAGCGCGTGTTCGATGTCACGATGACAGACGACACGGTGCTCCTTGAAGGAACCGTGGTCACGGCACTTGGCATCAAACGTTCAGAGAAAGCCTTGAGCTACAATGTGCAGAAGGTTGATTCAGAGGAACTTCTCGCCAATAAGGACGCCAACTTCGTCAATTCCCTCAACGGAAAGGTGGCAGGTCTTGTCATCAACGCCTCGTCTTCCGGAGTCGGAGGATCGTCTAAAGTGGTGATGCGTGGAGAGAAGTCCATCAGCAAGTCCTCCAACGCCCTTTATGTCATCGATGGCATTCCTATGTACACATCCGCAAGGGATGCCGGAACCGGATTCGACTCCAGAGGAGCCACCGACCCGATAGCCGACATCAACCCGGAGGACATTGAATCGATGACAGTCCTGACCGGTGCCGCCGCGGCTGCACTTTACGGTTCGTCAGCCGCCAACGGAGCGATCGTTGTCACCACAAAGAAAGGCCTTGAGGGCAAGACTTCGCTCACAATCACCAGCAACACGGAGATCTTCAATCCTTTCGTCCTGCCTTCATTCCAGAACAGGTACGGAACCGGTGACCTCAATTCCAGCGAGGGTTCGATCATCCGCAGTTGGGGACACAAACTGAATTCAGCCAACTATATGGGCTACAACCCACGCAGTGATTATTTCCAGACGGGTGTGACCGGAACCGAGAGTGTTTCCCTCTCTACCGGAAACTCGAAGAACCAGACCTACCTTTCCGCCGCGGCCGTCAACTCAAAAGGAATAGTCCCGAACAACGGCTACGACAGGTACAACTTCACGTTCCGCAACACCACCAAGTTCCTGGATGACAAGATGACACTTGACGTGGCCGTCGGCTACATTATGCAGGACGACCTGAACACCACCAACCAGGGTACCTACAACAACCCGGTTGTGGGCGCTTACCTGTTCCCTCGCGGAAACGACTGGAACGACATCACCATGTACGAGAGGTGGGATTCCTCCCGCAAGATCTACACTCAGTACTGGCCGGTGGGCGATGCCGGAATGACGATGCAGAACCCGTACTGGATCAACTATCGCAACCTTCGCGAGAACAAGAAGGACCGCTATAACCTCAGCGCCGGCCTCTACTATGACATCACGGACTGGATGACCCTTTCAGGACGCGTGAAGATTGACAACTCGCAGAACAAATACACCGAGAAGTTCTACGCCACCACCAACACCCAGCTCACTGAATATTCCACCAACGGTCTCTATGGGCAGGAGGAGTCTCAGGACAAGCAGGTTTACGCCGATGTCCTTCTCGACATCAACAAGACTTGGAATGACTGGAGTCTTCACGGCAACCTTGGCGCATCCATCTCTGACCTTCGCTACGATCTGTTCTCTCTCCGTGGCCCGATCGCCGACGGAAGCGTGGACCCGTCCGAGTCTAAGAATATTCCTAATGTGTTCAATGTGTTCGCTTTGAGCCAGTCGAAGTCTGTGAAGAGACAGGCCGGCTGGAGGGAGCAGACACAGTCGGTCTATGGCTCGGCCGAGATCGGATTCAAGAACGCCTACTATCTGACCCTCACAGGACGTAACGACTGGCCTTCACAACTGGCCGGACCCCGCTCCAGCCAGAAGGGTTTCTTCTATCCTTCTGTCGGCGCGTCAGTGGTCCTGTCGGAGATCATTCCGAACATGCCTAAGCAGCTGGAATATGTCAAACTGCGTACTTCTTGGGCCTCAGTGGGCGTGCCTTTCGGGAGGTGGCTTGCCAACCCTATGCACGAGTGGCCGGACAAAGGCAACTCCTGGAACACCCAGACCGCCTATCCGGTGGAAAACCTCAAGCCGGAGAGGACAAACTCTTGGGAGGCAGGTATTTCGATGCGTTTCCTGAATTGGTTCAGCCTAGATGCCTCCTACTACAACACCCACACGAAGAACCAGACCATCTATCCTAAGATTTCCACCGGTTCTGGATATTCGGAGATTCCTATCCAGTCAGGTGACGTGAAGAACGAGGGTATAGAACTTTCGCTCGGTTTTGACAAGCAGTGGGGACTCTTCGGATGGAGCAGCGACTACACATTCTCCACCAACAGGAACAAGATCGTCTCTTTGGTCAAGGATGTCCAGAACCCTGTGACGGGTGAGCCTCTGAACATCTCGGCGATGGAGATGGGCGGCCTCGGCAACGCTGTGTTCATCCTCAAGGAAGGCGGGTCGCTCGGCGACCTTTATTCCAGAAACGACTTCGTCAGAGACAGCAACGGAAAGATCTATGTCGATGCCAACGGCGGTGTCGCTACCGACAGGAAGACTGACATTGATGAATATATCAAATTAGGCAGCGTGCTGCCGAAGGCAAATATGGCGTGGAGGAACGACTTCCGTCTCCAGAATTTCAACTTCGGCTTTATGGTGACAGCACGTCTGGGCGGGGTGGTATATTCAAGGACCCAGGCTATGCTTGATTATTACGGAGTGTCCGAGGCTTCCGCCCTGATGCGTGACAACGGAGGTGTTTACATCAACGGCTCCGACCTCATCGACGCGAACAAATGGTACACCGCCATCGGTTCGGGAGACACGGTGCCTCAGTATTATACATATTCAGCGACCAATGTGAGGCTTCAGGAGGCTTCGGTCGGCTATACCTTCCCTAAGAAGATGATGGGCGGCCTGTTCGACCTGACTGTGCAGCTCGTGGGCCGCAATCTCTGGATGATCTACAACAAGGCTCCGTACGATCCTGAGTCAGTGGCCTCGGCTACCACCAATTTCTATTCGGGTCTCGACTACTTTATGATGCCGAGCACCAGAAACTTCGGCTTCAACGTGAGAATCAAATTCTAAGGGAGGCAATGACAATGAACAAGAAAATATTCAGAATATTCACTACGGCGGTTGTCGCTTTTGCCGGAATCGCCTGCACCTCGAACTACGAGGAGATCAACAGGAATCCGTACGGTGTCTCCGATGAAGAGATGCAGAGGGACGGGTACATCATCCGCGCGTCCCTTGTGGGAATCGCGAACGGTGTGATCTCTCCGGACGTGAACACGACCCAGTTCACCGAGTGTCTTCTCGGCGGCACTCAGGGTGGGTATATGGCTGATGCCAACGCTGGTTTCTCCAACACCATCTCCAATTACAACCCGACTGACAATTGGACGAACGTGTTCATGCAGAGTGACAGGATCATCCCGGTGATCTACACGAACTACAAGCAGTTGCATCAGGTGACGGACGATCCTGTTATC
>DCMG01000112.1 GCA_002321335.1 Bacteroidales bacterium UBA1628
TGAACCACGGTGGTTCAAGTGGTGGGAATGTACGGCTGTCTTGGACGAGTTTACATAGGTTTACGTAGATTTACACAAAATGGCTTAATCAGTGCCTTTCAGTGCCGTGCGGAGGTCTTGAAAAGTGCGTTCCTGTAGATTGGGAAATTTTGCGTGGCGTTTTGTGGGATTAATGGGAACTTTGGGAGTATCGGTTTGTCGAAACTGCGGAAGGGTCTTCGAGAGGTCTTTCGGAAGACAGGTTTTCTGCTGCGAGAAGTGCCGGAGGGAGAAGATGAATGAGAGGCGGAGGGCTGTGCGTCGGCTTGCCGGGGAGGCTGTTGTTGCGGAGAGGATTGCCCCGGTTTCTGATGTTGAGAAAGGGGCGAAGTATGTCTCCATCAAGGATGCGGCTTTATTGCTTGAGGTTAGCAGACCTACGATTTACAGGAGGATTGCTGCCGGGGAGCTGCATCCGATTCGGGTGTCTAGCAGGACTGTGAGGATTTCTGTGGCGGAGCTGCTTGCTGATAGCGGGATTGAGATTACCGAGAACAAGGGTGATTTTTCCGTGCCGATAAAGTTGGAGGAGTCGTTGGCACTATATGGAGTTTCTAGAAGCAAGTTCTTTGCGGCCATCAAGGATGCCGGCATCAAGGCGAGGCGGATTAAAGGCGTGGATTTCTTTCCGAAGCCGGATTTGGATGCGCTCTTCCCTACCCCGGTAAAGTATGTGCGTGACGAATGGTATTCCGTGGATGAGATTATGGTGAAAACGGGATTGACACGGAAGTATATTCGTGATTATGTGAGGAAGCGTAGAATCGGAAAGATTGCAGTCGGGCAGCGGATTCTGATAAACAAAAAGGAATGGGACTTAAACCGGTTTTCTAAAGGGCAGTTGGTGGAGGAATTTCTTACTGTTGATCAGGCGAAGAAGATTTACCGTATCGGGCAGGGAAGGTTTTATGAGACGGTCAATGCGGCAGGGATTGAGCGGCTTCGGGACGGTGCTTTTGTGTATTTCAGAAAGAGTGATCTTGATAAGCTGTTTGGTGGCGATGTCCCGTTGGTGTCGGATAATATTATAAAGAATTACATTTGCGCAAAGGAGGCGTTGAAAGCGTATCACGTTGGGCAGAAGAGGTTCAGCGAGGAGACGGCAAGGTTTGGTGTGGAGAAGATGAGGCTCAAGGGCTTTATGTGGTACAGGCGTGAGGAATTGGACAGGATTTTCGGGAAGAAAGGAAGGTGATGCGCAAACTATTCATTTTTAACTACTGATGATATGGCAACAAAAGTAACACTAAGACAGAGGGAGTTGAAGAGCGGGAAGATAACTCTTTATCTTGACTACTATCCTCCTGTGCGCGACCTTCGGACACGCGAGTATGTAAGACACGACTATCTGGGAATCTATCTTGTGAAGAATCCCCGTGAGGGATATGAGAAGCGTTCCAACAAGGAGAAGCTTATGCAGGCGGAGGCTATCCGTGCGGAACGGGAGCTTTCTCTTATGAGAGGAGAGTATGGCTTTCTTGACAAGAATATCCGAAGAATGGATTTCCTGGAGTATTTCCGGAATCTGCTTCCTAATCACGACCAGAAATGGATGAGGGTGTATGATCATTTCCTGCTTTACTGCAAGGGGCATTGCCTTATGGGCGAGCTGACGGTGCCGTTCTGTGACGGTTTCCGCAAGTATCTTATGGAGGCCAAACAGCTGAGGAATGGAGACAAGACATTGACTCAAAATTCGGCGGCGGGATATTGGAGCACGTTCCGGGCTTTGCTGAAAATCGCCCACAGAGACAAGTATATTTCGGAAAACATCAATGATGAACTTGAAAGGATTGAGACTATCGAGAACAGGCGGCAGTTCTTGACATTCGATGAGCTGAAGGCTCTGGCCGAGACTCCTTGCAGTGTGCCGGTGCTTAAGGCGGCATCGTTGTTCAGTTGTCTTACCGGGCTGCGCATCAGTGATATTCTTGGGCTTCGTTGGGAGAATATTCAGAAGGCTGCCGATGGCGGATGGTGCATCCGATTCCGGTCAGAGAAGACGGATGTCGAGAGCACTTTGCCGATAAGCGATGAGGCGTTTAAGCTTTGCGGAGAGCCTTGCGAAGGGCTTGTTTTCAAGGGGCTGACACGCCAAATGACGCAGCACAAATTGCAAACCTGGCTGAAGGAGGCCGGGATTGAAGGAAAAAGGATTACGTTCCATTGCTTCCGACATACTTTCGCCACATTGCAGGTGGCTTCCGGAACGGACATCTATACGGTGCAGCATATGCTGAGCCATGCCAATGTCTCGACTACGCAGATTTATGCGGACATCGTGGATTCAAGCAAGAGAAAGGCTGCCGAGAGATTGAGAATCAAAGACGCAAAGGAGGATTAGGGCTATGCAGAAGAATGAGGCATTGAAAATGAATGAGGAAAGGCTGAATCAGCAGGTCGCTGAGATGCAGTCGCGCATTGACGCTCTCGAATTTGAGAATTACGAATTGAAGTCCAAGCGGTGCAACGGACGTTCTATATTGATATCCGACATTATGTTTGAGATCAATTTTTATCAGCCGTCGGAGCAGATACATATGTTCAATATGTTGAGGTCGCTGATTGCCGGACAGGACGAGAATTGGATTGAGAAGATCAAGGCTAACGAGGAACGGGTGATGTCTACAGTTTGTTCGACAAACGAGACCGGGACAAAGAGGACATTGTGTCTCGGTGTGGCCACCGACCTGATTCTGATACTTCTGAGAAAAGCCAACATTGCCAGCTATGCCGACAATACGAAGATGGCGACATTGATTTCCCTGCTGACAGACTATTCAAAGGACAAGATACGTCAGAGGCTTTCGGACACTTCCCCATTGGCGAAAAGGCATCAGCCGGAGATCGAGGCCGTGAACAATGTTCTGGAGAGCCTCGGAATAGAAGATAGACTATAGGCAAAAATCCGATAGGTTGTAACCGGTTACAGGAGTGGTTCAGCTCCTGTTTTGTGCCACCTTTGTGCTGTCGGAGTGCAGAGGTGAATGTTTGCTGTGCCTCCTTTGGCATTCCGAATCCTGCGGGGACTTTCTGTACAGCGAGGTTATTCCGCGCAGGAAAATTTCAAGAGATGGATAACATTACTTTCGAGATGCTGCCAAGTGCGGTGTCAATGCTTTTGGACAAGGTGGAGAGGATTGAGAGTCACCTTGCCGGTATGAATCACTCTGCTGAAGAGCCTGACAGATGGATGAACATCGACGAGCTGATGGCTTATCATCCGGACAAGCCGGCGAAGAAGACGGTGTATGACTGGGTGACAATGCGAAGGGTTCCTTATCATAAGGACGGAAAGCGGCTTAGGTTCCTCAAGTCGGAGATTGACCGGTGGCTTATGAGTGCATATCACAAGACTGAGGATGAGATGTATGAGGAGAGCGTCCGGTTTGTCAATGCAAGGAGGGAGGGAAAGCGATGAACGGATGCTGTGCTGTGATATTATTGACATTGATAACTCATTGGAGATATGGAAGATAATCCTGTTGATAGAATCAGAAGCGAGGTGGAGGCGAAGGTCGGGAGCCGCGATTTCGGAATGCTGACGCTCCGGACTGCGAACAGGACCTTGCAGGAGGCTGCATTGAGACCAGATCCTGTGGATTTGTACCACGAGCTCTGGTTTGAGGGCGAGGTGTGCTGCCTGTTCGCGGACAGCAATCTCGGAAAGAGCATCTATGCGGTGCAGATGGCTGATGACATTTCGCATTTCCAGAATGTGCTTTATGTGGACTGCGAACTTTCGGACAAGCAGTTCCAGTTGAGATATACTGATCCGGAGAGCGGTCAGCTGTACCAGTTCCAGGATTCATTGACACGAGCGGAAATAAATCCGGCAAGGATGAATCTGAAGAACTTCGAGGAGGAGATTATCCTTAACATCGAGGATGCTGCCATCAGCACTGGCTCTAAGGTCATTATCATTGACAATCTCACGTATTTATGTAACAACTGTGAGAAGGGTGATGTGGCAGGCCTTTTTATGATAAGTCTTATGAATCTGAAGAAGAAGTACGGGTGGAGCTTGCTGATTATAGCCCACACGCCGAAACGAAGTCTGACAAGTCCTATAACACAGAATGACTTGGCAGGTAGCAAGAAGCTGTATAATTTCTTTGATTCGGTGTTTGCCATAGGCAAGTCGGCAAGGGACGAGAGGTTGAGGTATGTCAAGCAGGTCAAGGTCCGCGCCGGGGCTTACAAGTATGGCGGAGACAATGTGATTCTGTATGAGATCGTCCACGACAGGGAGAACGTGCATTTCGAGTTCAAGGGTTTTGCCAACGAGAAGGATCATCTCAAGGAGGTGGATGATAAGGAGAAGAACTCGCTTCAGGAGAATGTCCTTGAGTTGGTTCAGAGGGGCAAATCCTATCGGGAGATAGCCGAGGCTTTGGGAATCAGCAAAAGTCTTGTCGGAAATATCGTTAAGAAGTCCGAGGTGTCCACAGTGTCCACGCCGTCCAGAGGTGTGGACGATATGGACAGTGTGGACAGAAGCAAAGAGGAGGTGAAGGATGTCCCGTTGTTTTAGTTTGCAGAAGTATGCGGGTATAAGAAGCCGGTACACCTGCCCTGCCTGTGGCGGGAAAAGATGTTTTACATTGTATGTGGATGAGAATGAAGTGCCGCTTGCGGAGAATGTCGGCAGATGTGACCACGAGAGCGGATGTGGTTATCATTACACGCCCAAGGAGTGGTTTCGTGACCATCCGGAGGCTGACGGTAAAGATTGGAGGACGGAAGAACCTATGTGGCGGAAGAAGGCATTGGAGAGGAAGAAACAGATGAAGCCTCTATGCGTCATTCCTGCGGAGGTTGTCGAACGTTCTGTGAGGCCGGATATTGTCAGTTCTTTCACAGAATTTCTGCTTCATCTGTTCGATGATATAACTGTGGTCAAATTGGTGACTGAATATCAGTTGGGCGTGACAAGAGCGGGTGATGTGATATTCTTTCAAATTGACATTGAGGGGCGATGCCGGACCGGCAAGATTATGAAGTATGATCCGGAGACGGGACATCGGGTAAAGGATGAAGGGACAAAAAGGCGAATCAACTGGGCACATTCTCTGATGAGGCGTTCGGGGGCATTGCCGGAGGATTGGGAATTGACCCAATGCCTTTTCGGGGAGCATCTTCTCGTGAAGTATCCGGACAAAACCGTGGCTCTTGTAGAGTCTGAGAAGACAGCGGTCATCTGTTCTGCGATGATGCCGGAGTATGTGTGGCTTGCGACCGGCGGAAAGAGCCAGTTCAATGAGCGGCTGAATGTGCTGAAAGGCAGGGATATTGTGGCGTTTCCGGATGTGGACGGATATGACACTTGGGTTCAGAAGGCGGCTGCACTTCCCTGCCTCAATATTAAGGTCAGCGATATTCTTCAGAAGAATGCTACTGAAGAGGAACGGGAGCAGCACATTGATATCGCTGACTGGCTTATCAAGTGGAAGCTGGAGCCACGGTCGGAAGGCTCCGCTAAGATGAACCGGACTTTTCAAAAGGTTGCGAAGTATTTCAGTCCGGAGTATCACGAGGAGATTCTTGGACTGATAGAGGATCTTGATTTGGAGGTGTGGGTTTAATGGTTTCCGGTTGAAATTTTTGTTGTAAATTTGCCCATCATATAGTGCCCGTATAGACTTTGTCGCTATACCATGCACTTAAAAATGTGCTAAGTCGGGTCTCATTCTTTGTCGGATGAGACCCGCTTCCGTTTATAGGCGGTTGGAGCCAGGTCGGATAAACTGGACAATTATTGTTGAGGTTAATATGATCATTGCCCCAACCCCTATAGCCATCAATGCCTTCTGCCACCATTTTAGGACATTGACTTCTTTCTCGATTACGGATTCAATGGTTCGAACCTGCTGTTCTTCTTTGTGCCGTTCCTT
>DCMG01000035.1 GCA_002321335.1 Bacteroidales bacterium UBA1628
AGGAAATTACCGCGGGTTCTCTTGAGAATCTTCTTGCGGCGAGCCCTTGAGGCTACTGAATTTACTGATCTTGGCATAAATTGATCTTTTTCCGGAGGCAGTGACCGCCCTTAGGCGATGCTTTTCTACTGCGTTCCAAGTTAAACATAAAAACTTACAGGACCAGAAGCTCTTTTACTCTCTTCACGTCATCCTGATGGAGGATAGCGAAGTGGTCAAGATTTCTCTTACGCTTCTTGGTCTTCTTGGTGAGGATGTGGCTGTGGTAAGCGTGCTTCCTCTTGATTTTTCCCGATCCGGTAAGCGTGAAACGCTTTTTGGCACCGGAGTTGGTCTTAAGCTTTGCCATTGTTTTAATAAATTAAACGTTAATATTGTTCTCCGCACCCAGCGGATTACTTTTTCTTCACAGGGGCGATCATCATCGTCATCCTCTTTCCCTCAAGGGTCGGCATGTTCTCCGCGCGGCCATAGTCCTCAAGTTCGACGGCGAACCTAAGAAGCTGCTTCTCTCCCTGCTCGGCGAACATGATCGAGCGTCCGCGGAAGAAGATGGTGGCCTTGACCTTTGACCCTTCCTCCAGGAACTCCTGCGCATGCTTGAGTTTGAACTGGAAATCATGCTCATCGGTGTTAGGCCCGAAGCGGATCTCCTTGATGACAATCTTGGAGGCATTCTGCTTCATCTCCTTGGCCTTCTTCCTCTGCTGATAGAGGTATTTCTGGTAGTCAAGGATCTTGCAGACAGGCGGATCAGCCTTGGCGCTTATCTCTACAAGATCGAGTTCAAGCTCGTCCGCCATCTTCAAGGCCTTGGAAATCGGGTAGATTCCCGGCTCCGCGATATTGTCACCGACCAGACGTACCTGGGATGCGGTGATCTCCTCGTTGATGTTCAGTTCATCATCCGCCTTCTGACGGACGAAGGGACGCGGTCCGCGCGCTCCGGCGGGTCTCGGACCTGCGCTTGGTCGGAATCCGGTGGCTGGTTTAGGGCCTCCGTAGTGTGGTTTCGGCTTGTAAGGCATTCTGCTCTGTTTAAAACTCTCCTTTAATATTGTTATACATATTCCGCCGCTGACACATCACTAGGCCAGTTCCTTGGCCATCTCGGCCTTGAACCAAGTGATGAAGTCCTCGACTTTCATTGTGCCGGCATCGGCGCCTTCCCTTCTCACAGAGACAGTGCCGTCGGCAACTTCCTTTTCTCCCACGATGGCAAGCACAGGCACTCTGAGCAGCGAAATCTCACGGATTCTCTTGCCGAGAGTCTCATTCCTGTCATCGACAGAAGTGCGAATATCGGAATTATTCAGCAAACCGCAAACTTTTTTTGCATAATCTGCGTATTTCTCGCTGACAGGCAGCACCTTGATCTGATCTGGACTGAGCCAGAGAGGGAGGTGTCCGCTGGTGTGCTCAAGAAGCACGGCGGTGAATCTTTCGATGGACCCGAACGGAGCGCGGTGGATCATCACAGGACGCTTCTTGCTTCCGTCCGCGTCGGTATATTCAAGCTGGAACCTCTCAGGCAGGTTGTAGTCCACCTGGATGGTGCCGAGCTGCCATTTCCTTCCGATGGCGTCCTTGACCATAAAGTCAAGCTTAGGGCCGTAGAACGCTGCCTCGCCATATTCAACGACGGTCTTGAGACCTTTCTCCTTGGCTGCCTCGATGATGGCGTTCTCCGCCTTCTCCCAGTTCTCGTCGCTTCCGATGTACTTGGCCTTGTTGTTAGGGTCCCTGAGGGAAACCTGTGCCGTGTACTTGTCGAACTTGAAGATTCTGAAGACATAGAGAATCAGGTCGATGACCTTCTCGAACTCGCCCTTGAGCTGGTCAGGGGTCACGAACATATGGGCGTCATCCTGCGTGAATGAACGCACCCTGGTGAGCCCGTGGAGCTCTCCGCTCTGCTCGTAACGGTAAACGGTTCCGAACTCGGCGAGTCTCAAAGGAAGATCCTTGTAAGATCTTGGAGAAGAACGGAATATCTCACAGTGATGAGGGCAGTTCATCGGTTTGAGCATGTATTCCTCACCCTCCTGAGGAGTGTGGATCGGCTGGAATGAGTCCTTGCCGTACTTGGCGTAGTGGCCCGATGTCACGTACAGGTCCTTGCTTCCGATGTGAGGGGTGACAACCGGCAGGTAGCCATATTCATTCTGTTTCCTGCGGAGGAATTTCTCAAGTTCGAATCTCATCACAGCACCTCTCGGCAGCCAGAGCGGCAGGCCAAGCCCCACACGTGAAGAGAAGGTGAAAAGTTCCATCTCCTTGCCGAGCTTGCGGTGGTCGCGCTTCTTGGCCTCTTCGAGGAGGACAAGATACTCATCAAGCATCGACTTCTTAGGGAAGGTGATTCCATAGATTCTGGTGAGCTGCTCTCGCTTCTCGTCACCACGCCAGTAGGCTCCGGCGATGGCAGTCAGCTTGACAGCCTTGATGACCTCGGTGTTGCGAAGGTGAGGTCCGCGGCAAAGGTCGGTGAAATGACCGTTCGTGTAGTAGGTGATGGTGCCGTCGGCAAGCTCATTGATCAGCTCGCACTTGTACTTGTCACCGGTCTCCTCGAAGTGCTTGAGAGCGTCGGCCTTGGACACGTCCTGACGGACAAAATCCTGCTTCTCGCGGGCCAGCTCAAGCATCCTCTTCTCAATCTTCGCGAAATCGGCGTCGGTGATCTGACGGCCGCCAAGGTCCACGTCATAGTAGAATCCGTTCTCGATGGCCGGTCCGATGCCGAACTTCACGCCAGGGAATATGTCCTCGAGTGCCTCCGCCATCAAATGTGATGAGGAGTGCCAGAAAACTCTCTTGCCTTCGTCGTCGTCCCACTTCAAAAGGACGATTGAACTGTCTTCTTCGATCGGACGGTTCAGGTCGTAGGTGACTCCCTTGCCGACAGTCGTGTCTGTCGCCGGCTTCACCGCCACCGCCAAAACTTCCTCCGCAAGCCTCGGGCTGATGCTCTTGGCTATCTCATAACCTGTAACGCCTTTCTCGAAGGCCCTGACACTACCGTCAGGAAATGTGATGTTAATCATACAAAAAACTAAAATAAATTGGTCTGACCAGTATTTACAGACCAAGTACTTGAACTTGGCCAGCCATATTATTAGCCAAGGGGCAAAGATACGAAATATTTTGCTATTTTTGCATAAATATTAAAGAGACAGAACAATGAAGAAAGAGTTTTCGTCAGGCCTTTCCTGGAACAGCGCGGCTGTGGCCGGACTTGTCATGGCCATCGCCACAATCATTCTTGACTACCTGCCGACTTTGGTGCTGGCGATCGGAATCAAAGGGTTCATCGGCAGTTTTCTGGTGTTCCTTGTCAAGATCGCGAAGATCGCCGCGTGCGTCTACGTGTTCAAGGTCCTTATTGACAGGTTCTACGGCTCTGTCAAGACTGACTACGCCAGGCTTCAGCGTTACGGGCTCAAGGTTGCGTTGTTCTCTTCCATACTTGTAGCCGGATTCTCCCTCGTGCAGATTCTTGTGATCAATCCGGAGATGATGACACAGATGATTAGTGAAGTCCAGAACACCTATCAGAACTTGATGGACTCAAACACGATGGCCGCGATGGAGAAAATGCTCTCCAAACTTCCGGTGATAACTTTCTTCTCCTCACTGGTCTACTGCTACCTCTGGGGCTGGATCCTTTCGACCACCTTCGCCAGAAGGCTTTTCCCGGTCAACGCTTTCGGAGAGCGCCCGGGAGACGGCGAGAATCCGGACAATGACATCCAATAAACAATCCTTCAAAGATTTATGGAATATTCAAAAGACCTTTCGATAATAGTGCCTCTTCTGAACGAGGAGGAATCCCTTCCCGAACTTCTGGCGTGGATCAGAAGCGTGATGAACGCCAACGGGTATGAATATGAAGTCCTCTTCATCGATGACGGCAGCACCGACGGATCGTGGGCCAAGATCCAGGATCTCGCCAAAGGCGATGAAAGGATCAAAGGAATATCCTTCCGCCGCAACTACGGTAAATCGGCTGCCCTCTACGAAGGATTTGCAAAGGCAGAAGGGCGCGTGGTTGTCACCATGGACGCCGACCTGCAGGACTCCCCGGAGGAGATTCCGGAAATGTACCGGATGGTCACCGAGGAGGGTTACGATGTGGTCTCCGGCTGGAAGCAGCACCGTCAGGACAACAAACTGACCAAGAACCTGCCTTCAAAACTGTACAACGCCACGGCGCGCTGGATTACCGGCATCAAACTCCACGACATGAACTGCGGCCTCAAGGCCTACAAGAACGAGGTTGTCAAGAACATCGAGGTGTACGGCGAGATGCACAGGTATATTCCTTATCTGGCGAAGAACGCCGGTTTCTCGAAAATCACCGAGAAGCCTGTCCACCACCAGAAAAGGAAGTACGGCAAGAGCAAGTTCGGCCTTGAGAGATTCGTCAACGGATTCCTCGACCTGCTTTCGCTTTGGTTTCTGAGCACTTTCGGAAAGAAGCCTATGCATTTCTTCGGCTTCTCAGGCCTGCTGATGTTCCTTGTAGGATTCGTGATGACGATCTGGGTGATCGTGGCCAAGCTCGTACACCAGGCCCAAGGCGTCCACTTCAGAGCCGTCACAGACCAGCCTCTGTTCTACCTCGCCATCCTTGCGGTCATCCTCGGAGTGATGCTCTTCCTTGCCGGATTCATCTGCGAGATGATCTCCCGTACCTCCACAGAGCGTAACCGCTACAACATCAAGGACAGGATTGAATAATGAGAGGATGACGTTGGCCATCCCCTCATTAAATCACTTCATTATTCCGATTAATATTCCAGACGAAGGTCATCGACCCACAGGATTGAGTCCGGACTACCGGTGAAATAATCTCCCAGCATGCTTGCGGCGCAGGAGATGATAATGTGGGTAGGACGGCGAGCAGTGGATACATATTCAAGAGGAATCTCCACCTTTGTCCATTCCATGTCGTGATTGGTCACAAATCTTCCGTAAGCGATGACATCCTTGCCCGCAGGATCGAAGAATGTGGATTTGTCGGTGGTGTTCACTTCGACAGGTGAACTCTCCGTACCACCATATTTATGGAAATCCCACGTGCCCAAAGCGGCCCAGACTACCCCACGGTCATTGTCACCTACTTTCACGACATCGTCTGCCGGATAGCTTCCGAGGGTCTTTTGCTGGATTTTGCCGCACTTGTACTTCAGCCAGACAGTCAGTTTCCGAGGACGAAGGGTAAACGGCCGTCCCATATGGATCACACCGCCGGACGTACCGATGGTCTTAGCATATTCACCGGAGAACACATTCCCGGCAGCGAACTTGACGACCACGTACTGCGACTCCATCCTCAATGAATATTTTCCCTCAACCTTCTCTGTGTCATCCGGTTTGGTTATGGCGAATTTTGCGCCGACAGTCGTCGAGCCCTTGTTGCCGCTTCCCCACCATTTGGTCTGTAGAGACGGCACAGGTGAAGCCGGGTCATAGAACGAGCGATACTTGTCAGACTCAGCATTGGAGAACACCTCGAATCCGGCGTTAGGAATCTGAACCTCAGCCTCGGTGGTGAATCTCAACGTCCCTGACACATCCTCACCGCTGTAGGCCAGGCATTCATATTCAGTCAAAGGCTCCAGTCCCTCCGCCGCGGCCATGAACGCGCCTCCGTCGGATGTGACACCTCCTACTTCCTTCCAGTCAGGCTCTCCGGCCTTCCTGATGCGGAAACCATTGTCACGACCTTCTATTCCGTTGGCCCTGAGCCAAGCCACCTTTGTCCAGACATCAGGCTTGGAAATGGAGACCAATTCCTCAACCTCCTCAACGTACAATGTCCAAGACTCTGTCACGTTCCTGTAAGAAACAGTCAGCGCCACCGGATCCTCAAAATTCCTCAACGAAGCGACATCCGGAGAGTATGTCGTCTGTCCCTTCGGCCCAAGTTTGACGGAAGACACCTCTAGAGCCGTGATGTCAGTTCCTGAAGGAATCCGAGCCACCACACGTCTGTTTGGAACGTCTATCACCGCCTCCCCCGCCTGACCTGAAATCGAGAAATAACGTTCAACAGGCTGTTCGGCCTTGATTGCCCAGGCATATTCATTTCCATAGGCGGTCAAGGTCACTGCCAATGGTTTGGAAAGATCTTTCGCTCCGGCGACAGGCACGGAAGAAGAGACTGCCTCGTCATTGAACTCGACCTCACGAATGTTGACATTGCCGAGATCCTCTGTTTCCTCCATTGTAAGGATGACCTCACGAGCATCTCCGTCTATACTGACGGATTCAGCCCCGTCCGCCTCTATCTTTGTGATGGCCGCGTCGATATCAGGATACGGTATGTCGTTCCGGATACATGACGCTACCGGAAGGCAGATGGCAGTCAATATGATAGCAAATAACCTGTTCATAGCCTATATGTGGAAACTGAGTCCGAATGATATGTCAAGCACATCAAGCATGAAGCGCACTTTGGAAAAATCCCGGGTACCGACAACTTCCCCGTTCTTGTAATAATCGATATGGTTGTAAGTCGCGCCACCAATGCCGATCGCCACATGAGTGCTGATGCTGTTCGTCACGAAAATCATAAGACCTGGATGCACCGCTATCTTGACCCTGCTGGCCGCGGCGTAACTATCGAGACTGTCCTCATTGTAGGAGAATGAAGTCCTTGTGTAGGAATATCCCAACGAAACATCCGTGAACACTCCTATCCTGCTCCTCTTGTCCAACGCTGCATAAGCCCTGTGGTAAACCTCGGCCTGAATCGTGCGGGAATCCGCATGTATGTCATTCAACGAGACAGCCAGATCGTCACTGAGCATCGAGAAGTCCGCGTTGGAGACACCTCCTGTGGCCGATGAATATTTCGCCCGCAGTCCCACGGACCGATTTGCCTTATAAGTGTAGTCGAAGAACGGAGACAATGTCATCATGGTTCCGTTGGCGTCCAAGTGCTGAAGCAACATAAGATATTCACTGTCAGTACTGGACAAATCGGCGTAGAAGAATTGGACGCCGGCGGAGAAGTTCCCCTTTGGCATGAACAGCCTGTCAGGGCCACGCCTCTCCGAAACGGACAGGCTATCCCTTTCAGCGGCCAGGAGACTGACCGCGAAAAGCAGGAAGGAAAGTATCAATGCTATCTTCTTCACCAGATCACAAATAATAGTAAAGGCTGAATCCCACAGCAAGCAGATTCACCTTGAAATTAATGAAAGTCAAACTTCTGTCGCCTTCCGCCACACGGTTGTGACTTTGGTCCGTCCAGTCAAAATGGAGTCCCATCATGTTCACGCTCACATCAATGGCAAGTTTGTCAGTCACAAAAGCCATGAACCCTGGGCAGACATTTATCCCCAAAGAGTTGGATGTCTCGTAAGATGCGCTCACCTTTCCGCCATGTCCGTCCAGAACCTTTCCCTGGCCGTATGAATATGACAATTGCAGTTCGTTGAACAAGCCGAGCCGCTTCAATGAACCGACGGGAATATAATACCGCCCTATTCCCTGAATCTCAAAGGCATGGCTGATCTTATGAAAGCCAGACACCGACAGGTCAATGTCATCGAAGTTCATTTTCGCGGAATCCAACTGGAACATATTCCTTTTGTAGCCAACCCGGACTCCGATTCCCATATTGTCCTTGAGCATATAGCAGAACGCCGGGCTTACCGAAAGTGTGTAGCCTGTTGATTTGATGCCGTTAACAACAAGAAAACGAGAGTTGTCGTTGTTGTGCAGCATGTAACTGGCTCCGCCACCCACCATCCAAGTGCCCTTTCTGATGAAACAAGGCTGGGATGACAGGTCTATGCCCCTGTCCAGTTTCTGGCCTTCGGCAGTCATCGGGCCGAAGACCAGAATCAGGATTGCAATCGTTCTGAGGACGTGTCTTGCCATTATTCGTAGAGAAGTTCCATTCCGTCAAGCCAGAGCTTGCTGTCATCGTAGCCGGCGAAATAGTCACCATACATGCTGGCGGCGCAGCTGATGATGATGTGGGTAGGATAGGCCGTCAGACTTCTGTACTCAAGAGGGAGGGTCACCTGAATCCAGTCCTTGGCTGGATTGGAATCATCAGAAGGGACAATCTTCTCTCCGAAAGCGATTGTGGAATTGTCTGTCGAGAAGTCCACGAATGTGCTCACGTCAGTGGTGTTGACCAAGACCGGGCTGTCCGCGTCGCCGCCATACCGTCTGTAGTCCCAGGTTCCAAGCGCGATTCTGATGGAAGCTTTGTCGTAATTGCCTTTTTTGCCGTCCTCCGGGACATTGTTGGAATCTCGGTTGATGACTCCTCCGGAATATTTCATCCAGAATCTCAATGCCGTAGGTCTTGCGGTGAACGGTCTTCCGAAATACACGGTTCCGCCTGAGGTTCCGATAAGGTCTCCGAAATGTCCGCTGAAAAGGTTTCCGGCGGCGAATTTCACGACAACCCAGCGGGATTGGAGACAAACCGACTGCGAGCCTTCCTTATAGGCAGAAGCGTCTGGATAACAAATCACCGAACCCTGACCGACAAGGGTCGCACCTTCATTACCGTTCCCCCACCATTGTTTCTGAAGGGTAGGATCAGAGGAAGCCGGATCGTAGAACGACTTGTATTTAGAACTCTCGTCATTGGATGTCGTCTCGAACCCGCCGTTAGGCACAGGCACGGCCTTGTCTGTTGTGACATCTGATGGTGCGGCGAGAATCTCCTCCGCTCCGGACTCAAGGGAAGTCAGGACTAGGCGATATTCATAAGTCGTGGAAGGGCTCAAGCCATTGATTTCCGCACTGAATGTGCCTTCAGACTCTCTGACAGCTGTCACAGGCGTCCAGTCCTGAGTGTCTTTCGCGCGCACCTCGAAGCGGACCTTGTCCTTGTCATACTGAGCCTCATCCACATCGGCATGAGCAGTGAAATGCCCTGCCCAGATTTCATATTTGGCTGACTGGGCTATTCCTGTTGACGTTCCCTCGAAAATGATATCGTCATAGATGTTGTTCGTCGAGTCATCCACAAGAAGATCGAAGGCCAGAATGCCATCTTTCTCCGTGTACTTGAGATTGAGTCTATACCTCTTGCCGCTTTCCACCGCCTTGATCTCGCCGGACTTGCTGAAAGTATTCCCATCTTTTTTCAAAGTACCCGAAAATGACCACCGCAGCGAAGGCTCGAAACCGGAAGCGATGAAGAATCCATCCTTGCCTCCGTCAGCCGCCCCATAGACCAGCCCGGCCGCATCTTCACCATCTAGTCCGACAGCGCAGGAATAACCGTCTTCAAAGGCCTCGGAAACGGACGGGTCAAAGGTCACATTGGAAATCACGTTGCAGACCTTCGCGGTGACTGTCACGTTGTTTGAGACTCCGGCCTTGACGGTCACATTTGAGGAGCCTTTGTAACTTTTCTGCTCCCATGAGGCGGCGGCAGGATCCTCTTTGGAAATCTCTCCCGCGATGACATCGACACGGTATTCGTCCGCCGGAAGATATATCGATTCAGGCATCTGTGAATATACATATTCACGCACCTTGCCTGTGAAATCGCCCTTATAGATGCTGACTTTCGCAGTTGAAAGAAGTTCATCCTGACTCATAGCCGTCCTCGTGGCCGGTTCACCCATCCTTACATCAAGGCAAAACGAGCCCCTCTCTGCTGGCGCCTCATCGTAGTTGGCGCAGGCTCCCAGCATGGCAGCCGAGAAAGCCAAAGTTATGATTGTGAGTTTATTTCTCATATTCATTCCTCCTAAAGAACCTCAAGAATGATTGGAATGCTCTTACGGCAGCCCTTGTTGTCTATAACATTCATCGTGAATGTGTGTCTGCCCTTGAACGCCAGAAGCGGAGTCTGGGCGCCTGACAGGTCGAAGTCGATCTCCGTCTTACCCGACAGTTCAGATCCATGAGGGAACGGTACAATGTCGAACACACCCAAGGCTGCATCGGATGGATTGATGAGGTCAAGAGTCGTTCCGCCGACAGTGTTCACCGAACCGATGAAGTCATCGTTGGTGGAAGCGATGTCCACCGTGAACTTACGGGCTCCGTTAGGGATTCTTGCTGTCATCGTGAGCGGGAACGATCCGCTCGAAGGCACGGTGACAGGCTGGGTGATATCATATTCACTCGTGCTGACCAGCTCGATTCCGCCATCGCCGATCGGAGCGGACGGATCATTGCCGTCGCCAGGCTCGTCCGCAGCCACATCATTCTCAAGTTCAGCGTCTTCCACCAATCCGTCAATTACCACGGAGAAGGATGCGTTGCCGGAAGCGTCAACCTTTTTCACGATTGTGACGATATGCCAGTCCTGAGCCTTCACATTCGTGATTGTGGCCCGCATTCTCTGAGTCTTGCCATCAACCGAGCCCTTGAACACCAAAGAGATTGTGGCATTGTCGCCATTCACGGCGAAGTACCCCTGACGGCGGTCGTAGTTCGGCTGCCCGTTCGAATATTCAAGTTTGTATTCCAAAGGATAACCGGCGGTCAACTCAACGGTGGCAGCACCGCTGCCGGTGACTGATTTCAGGAAGTCATCGTTATAGCCAACAGTGACGACAGCCTGAAGCAGGGTACAGGTGATGGAGCCAAGCGTGGTGGTCACACCGGCCTTGATGGCGAACTCCTTGGTCGCCCCGTAAACCGGTGCCGTAAACTTCGCCTTTGGAACATCCGCGCTGGTCGAGCGAGCCTCCAGGCTATAATTTCCGGCCGGAAGCGTAACGCTGCCGCCACGAACCTCCTGATAGGTTTTCTGCCAGACCAAAGAGCCGGCATTGTCATAAAGGAAGAGCGAATAGTCATCGCCGGCGGCCTCGGTGCGTGTGGTCACCTTGTGGATTTCATCGGAGACCTCGATCGAAAGACCGTCAAAAGACAGGACGCCTGTCTTGTCGCCACCGCCATAATTAAAATTGTCCTTCTTGCAGGACACCGCCACAACCGTGATGGCGGCCATGAATATGCAGATAATCTTTTTCATCTTGTCAGTCGTTAAGATCAACTTCTGTCAACGCAGCATCCTCAACCGTGTCATCAAAAGATATGGTGATCGCGCCCTCGGCCACATTGGATGCGTCAAACTTGAGCGTGTAGCAGGTTTTCGGAGAAAGGGACCTGTACTCCTTTGTCTTGAAGACCTGAGTCTTTCCGCCTTGATTCGTAAGGCTTCCCGACACCGAAATAGTGTAGGCGTCGACAAAAGCGGCTCTGGTCTCCCCTTTCGGGAAAGCGATCTCGGTTCCGCCGCCGGTCTTGACCGTAAAGGAATAGTCAGTATAGTAAGACTTGAACCTGTCGGTGCACTCGACCTTGATTATCGAGTTCGCCAATGCGACAGGAATCGCGACCGTGGATGTCTCCCCTCCTTTGACCGAGAATGTCTTCTCGCCGGTAAAGTACGGTTTATTGAAACCTTCCTCGCTGGCTGAGCCGAAATCAGCCTTGACTGAATAGTTGCCGGCCTTCAGAGTCGTAGAAGAACTGTAATCTTCCAACAGCCCCTTGTAGACCTCGTCGCCTCCCGCATTCGTGAGGACGATGGTGAATTTCCCGGCCTGAGGCAGAGTGGCGTAATCGGACACATCGCTCCTAGTCACCACATCAACATGGCTGTCAGCGCTGACAGAAAACGAGACGTTCCCGTCTGTTTCCTCGGCCTGATGCTTGGAGCAGGCGGCAGGCAGCATGGCCAAAGCCAGTGTCCCAAGCAGTAATCTGTTAATTTTCATATTCTTTGTCACTTTTTGATCTTCACTTTTATGTTGTCAATGTAGAGCCAGCAGGTGTTGTTTGAGGTTCCTGCCTTGTGCTCCGGTGTTGTCCGCAGGCTTAACCGAAGAGGCGCATCGGCTTTATACTGAACGTCAGTCAACACAGTGTTGCAGCTATGATTGATGTTCGTATAGGAGCCGGTTGTCTCATTGACGGTAAAATCAACTGGGAAATCACCAGTGGGATCACCGCTCATCAACGCTTTTGATGTCGTGATGTAGCCGATATGCACAGTCTGACTTATCTCTGGAACCGGGAACGGCCACGTAGCATAACCATCCCTGTCCATCGAATAATCGAAATCAACCTCCAGACTGACGGTAACACCATCCTTCAGTCCAGACAGAGCAGGAGAATCTGCCCTTGCTGGATAGTCCGCAGATGTCTCCCTGCGGCATGCCAGCCTGATAGCAGTTCCAGCCTGGGCTCCTACTCTTGCCGCGCTCCAACCATCCAAGAAAGTCACAGGATCTTTCGATCCAGGACTGGACATGGAATAATCATCGTCAGAGTTGATGTCTTTGACTTCCCTGAAGTCCTCGAAAAACAGATAAGGGCAGTTCAAAGAACAAGCAGCGTTTGAGACCGAAGTCAAATCACCGAGCGCAAGGCTTTCCGTCACCAACGCGCTTTCTGATTCATAACTTACTGTCAGAGGCTGTGATGACAATTCCCTGAACTCCGCCTCATCCTTTGTTTCCATCACAAAGGTATCGCCTACCTTTATCAAGCCATTGTTTGTGCCGTCAAATCCTAGCACGTTGGACGCGCTTCCCGGCCAATTCACACCTTCCGGGAGAGAGAGCCTGATATTATACGGATCCTCTCCAAGATTGTTGGACGCCAAGGTGAATCTCAGTTTGTAGAGTTGTTTCGCCTCAGCCGGCCTCAACGGAACAGGAGTGACATGGCCTGCATCGAAAGTCCTGCCATTCAATGAAATCGGGTTCAACGAGGCCCATTTATTCTCCGAATATATCGACACATTCATCTGGTCTACCGCAGAATAAGCCGCTTTTGGAGGGAATATTCCTGCAACCGCAGCCTCGGTTCCGTCCGCAGATTCGCCAATCGGTGACTTGAGATCCAAAATCATTCCGCTCACTCCTTCCGAAAGCGTGGCCGTGGAAGCGTCCGTTACATCCACCGCGACCTTTCCGGCAATCGCCTGAGGCATCGTGAACTCAATCCGGTTCACAGGTTCTCCAAGAGCATTCTTGCCCTCTGGAATATAGAACCTCAAGAAATGGAGCAGATGCTTCATCTTGACAGTCAGCACCTCGCCGGGTTCAATCGGCGCAGCCTCATCTATCGGAGCCAAAGCGGCTCCGGCAACAGGCTCTGCAACAACAATATCGACCCCATCCGAAGCCGTACCGTCCTGAAGTTCAGGAATCTTGAACTCCGCTGTCGTCCCGTTGACCGACTCCGGAAGCGGATATGTCATATAGTATGAATATGTTCCTTCAGGCATCGGGGACTGAAGAGTGGACGTGAAATAGGCGCTCGCCCCTTCCCTCCCCTTTGCCAGAAGGCTGAATGTATGTCCCTCCAGCGAATATGTACATGCCGCATCCTTTGCCCAGACAGAGATCTCGTCGCCGGTCCTCCACACAAAACATTTGTCGTCAAAGTCATAGGCCGTCTTTGTCTCAGGAATGTCTCCCATGGCAAGAACGACCCTGACCGGGACGTCTGGACATTCCGGGACAAGACCATCATAGTCTTTACATCCGCAAAGCATGATACCGGCGGAAAGCAATGTGATTCTCAGTAAACCTTCAAGATACACCACGACTTATCTTTGACGGGCAGAACCAAATCCGCCACTCTTACGTCCACAAATGTAATGCTTTTTGTTCAGATACAAAAATCCGTGTCGACATGAACGCCATGAACGCCCGCAACCGATCGCTTGGCTATCTTGGCGGCCATCCCGAAACCAAGCAGGGTAAACGCCTATATCCGGATAATTGTAATCGTCAACATAAATCATTTAGAAAGCCACGGCATACCAATCTCAGCCAAGGTTTCGAACAGCCAAAAACTACGATTTCAGATTGCCACGGGCTTCAGGAGCATTCCTGAAAACCTGCCCCACCTTTCCGCAAGTGTCAATCTCAGCGCATTCAGCGCAAGTACTGTAGCCCTTTCCTCTGACACACTTGCGAACAGGACACATTTCGCTGCAAAAGATAAACTTTGCACCCTCTACCCGGCATCCCATGCAATTAATATGTTCGGCCATGATCGTGGCATTGTTCGCCTCAGCCCACATTTTTGCGGTTCTCTCCCTAAGAGCGTCATCATTATTGACGGTGGCCTTGCGGGCATCGCATTTCTCGCAGTCCAATCCACAGCAAGCAATCAAATCTTTCATATCTCTTATCATTTTGTTTAACACCGCAAAATTAAAGTGTGCAAACATAATCAAGAGCAAATCAGCAAGGACATCGCAACCAAGCAAATCATTACTGGCCAATATTTTGTAAAAGCACAACGTGGACAATTCCTTTTCCCGCACACATTGTCCGTCATAAATATAGCATAATTTCCACGAACAGCAATGGCAGATTTTCTAAGCCGATCAGGCTTCCGGAAGGGGTGAGGGGATAAAAGAAACGGACGCTGATTACTCAGCGTCCGTCTTGGTAGCGGGGGAAGGACATTTCACGGGCATTTTCGGAGATTCTTACCCCCAACTGAAAGCCGTCCAGGGCAGGTGAGTCGGGGCGTTTGGCGCAAATTTGGCGCACGCCACGGCTCTTTCCGGACGTATTCCTTCCACCTATATGCTTATCGTTTTTCATTAATCTTTTAATGCTTACAAAATTTTGCTATGTTTGCAGAAAAACTGACATCTATATGGACACATCTTCTAAAGAAGTATTGGAACCTAATCTTACAAAAGAAGACACTCCCAAGAGGAAGATTGGATTGCTCACTCGCATCAAGGAGGTGATCCAACATAAATGGCACGAGCTCAAGGAACTGATAGAACCGGAAGGTGCAAAACCTTTGAATTTCGATGTCAAGATGGGAAGGCTCACTCCAGAGATTATCGATCTCGCTTATGTGGAGGCCATTCGCAGACTGGACAACCAGCAGAACAGTATGGCAAAAGCGCAACAGCAGATCCAGACTTTTCTGGGATGGTACCTTGCGGCCATAATCTCCTTGATCGGGATTCTCACAGGACAGTTGATCGATGACAGCGGATCATCGTTTGTCATTCTGATGTCGCTATACGGCATCATCGTGCTCGGCAGTGCATCCTTCTGTTTTTGGAGAGGGGCTCTCTTCAAGACGGAATATCAACCATCAGGAGACGAACCTGCACATTTCCTTTCAGACGAAATGGTCAGCTGGCTTGAAAAACTGCCTGATGACAAATGGTGGCCCGCAAGCAGGAAATACGCCTGTCTCAGAGAGATGCAGAAGAGCATCATCATAAACCGCAAGCGCAGCGAGCATACTAGGAATCTGTACAGGAAAGGTGTGCTATCACTGTCGTAGGAATTATCCTGCTGTTAATATTCCTTATCGCCCGGTATCTGTTCCTGCTTTGCTGTTAGTCGTGGTTCCTGCATCATTAAGCTGGGATTCACCGGATCTGACATCATCAGGATACGGAACAGGATCCGGCATTTTTTCTGATTGATAATTTTCTTTACACATAGTCGTTAATTAGTGTTGATTCCTAAACTTGGGCTATAGACCTTCATTAATGATTCATAATAAATAATGGTGCGAAAGGCCACGCCGGGAGGTGCGGCCTTTCTTATTGCTTTTCGAGGATGGAGAGGAGACGGTTGATCTGGGCATCCTTCTCCT
>DCMG01000072.1:0-6397 GCA_002321335.1 Bacteroidales bacterium UBA1628
TGCCAGCCCGGAGATATTCTTGAATATATTGATGAACAATAATAATCCTAAAGATAGATTAGTATGAAAAGATTTTTGATTTTAGTCTCCGCTTTCCTTCTGAGTGCTTCGGCATTCGTGGCGAGCGCGCAGATGCAGCAGCTTCCGAACGACCCCGCGGTCAAGGTCGGCAAGCTGGAGAACGGTCTGACCTATTACATCAGACATAATGACAAACCGGCGGGCAGGGCTGAGTTTTACCTCGCCACCAACGTCGGAGCCATTCAGGAGACCCCTGACCAGGACGGTCTCGCGCACTTCCTGGAGCACATGTGCTTCAACGGCACGAAGAACTTCCCGGAGAAGGGCATCCTTAACTGGCTTCAGAGCATCGGAGCGTCTTTCGGAGGCAATGTGAACGCCGCCACGGGCATCGACCAGACCACCTACATGCTCAACAATATTCCTTTGGTAAGGGAATCGGTTGTGGACACATGCCTTCTGATCCTGCACGACTACTCGCATTTCGTGACCAACGATCCTGCCGAGATCGACAAGGAGCGTCCGGTGATCATCGAGGAGAGGCGTTCCCGCAGGAATGCCGGTTGGAGAACTTTTGAGAAGTCCCTTCCTTATCTCTATGGCGACACCAAGTACGCAACCTGCACCCTTATCGGAAGCAAAGAGAACCTTGAGACCTTCAAGCCTGAGAGCCTCGTGAACTTCTATCAGACGTGGTATCGTCCTGACATGCAGGCGGTCATAGTTGTGGGCGACATCGACGTGGATGCTGTCGAGGGAAAGATCAAGTCGATATTCGCAGATATTCCTGCCGCCTTGAATCCTAAGGCCAAGGAGAAGATCCAGTTCAAGGAGTTCACCGAGCCGCGTGTGGCCGTGATAACGGACCCTGAGACCACGTCTCCGTCAGTGGAGATGGTCTGGGAAAGCGAGGCGCGTGACGAGTCCCTGAATGCCACCGCCATAGGGCTGATGAACGACTTGATCGAGAACGTTGTGCAGTCTGTGATGAGCGAGCGTTTCAATGACATCACATCCAAAGCCGATGCTCCTTACCTTTATGGCAGCTTCGGTTTCGGCAAGCTCTGCGAGGTCATCGAGGGTGCAGACGGAAATGTCAGCCTTAAGGAGGATAACATTCTCGGAGGATTCAAGGCTTTTGTGACCGAGCTTGAAAGAATGAAGAGATACGGATTCACCGAAGGTGAGGTGAACAGGGCCAAGGACAACATAATCGCTTACTATGAAAAGGCCGCCAACCAGGCTGACACACGTAAGAACAGCGAGTTTGTCAATCCTCTGATCAACAATTTCTTCAGTAGCTATGCCATCCTGGAGCCAGCGACAAAACTGGAGCTTGTAAAGGCAATCTTCGGCCAGATCAGCGCTCAAGTGATGAATCAGGTTCTGGCTCAGGCCTTTGCTGATCAGAACAGTCTTGTCGTGATCTACAGTGGCCCTGAGAAAGAAGGAATCGCCACTCCTACCGCAGAGCAGTTGCTTCAGGTGATTGAGGAAGTGAAGAAGTCCGAGATCGAGGCTCCTGTTGAGGAGACATCCAACGAGCCTTTGATGGATCCTTCCTCACTGGCTGGAGGAAAGGTGAAAAAGACCTCCAAGACCATCTATGGAGCCACAGAATGGGTTCTGTCCAACGGTGCTAAGGTTGTCGTTCTGCCTACCGAGTACAAGAAGGATCAGATACTGTTCTCATTCTACAAGGCAGGTGGAGAAAGCCTTATCCCGACTGAGGATCTGCCTTCATTTGACGGCAGCATTTACAGTGTCTTCCAGAGTGCGCAGGGTGTGTCAAAATTCAAAGGAACCGAACTCTCCAAGATGCTTTCCGGCAAGATGGTAAGTGTCAATCCTTTCATTGATGACCTTTACAATGGGATCTCAGGCAACTCTTCCGTAAAGGATCTGGAAACCGCTTTCCAGCTTCTCTACCTTGAGTTTACTGATCCTCGCTTCGATCAGGAGGAATATGACAACGCGACGGCACAGATTAAGGCCGTGCTCCCGAATCTGGAGAACACTCCTAACTTCGCTTTCCAGAAGAGGTTCACCAAGGTTCTCTACAATGACGATCCAAGGAACGAGGTGCTTTCGATGGAGAAACTTGGCAAGGCCAACCTCCAGACCATCGAGAAGAACTACCGCAAGCTCTTCGCTGATGTGGCCGGCGCCACAATGGTGATTGTCGGTGATGTCAACCTTGAGACTCTCAAGCCATTGGTAGAGAAATACATCGGCTCTCTTCCTAAGGGCAAGAAGGCAGCCAAGTGGGCTGATGTTCAGCCTCAGCTCGTCAAGGGCAAGGTTGTCGATGTCTTCAATCAGAAGATGGAGACTCCGCTGACCACCGTCCTTCAGGTCTATAGCGACTACCGTCCGTTCTCCGTAAAGGATCAGACCCTTGCCAACGCTGTCAGCTACATTCTTGACCAGATCTACACTGACACTCTCCGTGAGGATGAGGGAGGGACTTACGGTGCCTCCACCGTTGCGGATGCCCGCAAGGATCCTAACGGAAGGTATCTCCTTCAGGTTTACTTCAACTGCAAGCCAGCCCTCGCAGAAAAGCTCAGAACCCTCGCTCAAGACGGTTTCAAGAAACTCGCCGAGGAAGGCCCGACCGATGAGCAGTTCACAAGAACAGTCGAGCATTTCAAGAAGAATGTTCCTGAGAGCCGGATCAACAACTCCTATTGGCTGTCAGATCTGCTCCGCTATTTCCGCAGCGGCTATGACTACGACAAGGAGTGGGAGACAGCCGTCAATGGTCTGACCAAGGAAGACATCCGTGACGCCGCCGCCAGACTCTACAATTCCGGCAACTTTGTCGAGGTTGTTATGATGCCAGGCGAAACCACCGAGGCTGAGTAGTTTAATGAATATATTCCCGGACTTTCCGTCCGTAAAATTAGAGCCATCCCCGATTTGAGGATGGCTCTATTTTGTTAGTGCTTTTGGTGCCGCTAAAGCTCCTTGAGGAAGCGGGCCATAGAGGCAAGGAAGTCGTTTCTATATTCCTGAATAGGGTCGTCGCAGTACTTGGCGTTGCGGAAGCCATAGCCGTGGCCGCCGCCCGGAAAGGCGTGCATCTCGCAAGGAACACCGTTCTTCACGAGCGCATTGAAATAGCGCACCTCGTTCTCCGGCGGCACACCGTAATCATTGGAACTGAATATGATGAATGTCTTCGGCGTGTCTGCGCTGACCTGCTTGTCCAATGAATATCTTTCCTTGAGGGCCTCGTACTTCCTCTTGCCCTCGTCCCACGTCTCGAAGTCCTTGCCCTTTCTGTTGTACCAGCCTTTCTCCGTACCGATAAGGTTGTTGAAACTTCCCTCATGGCCGACTCCCGGCTCGGAGGAGATGACCGGATAGACAAGGATGGAGAAATCAGGCCTTGTCACGGCATCTATGTACTGAGTGGATGCGGTGGCGGCAAGATGTCCTCCTGCCGAAAATCCCATCACACCGATCTGTTTCACTCCCCACTCCGATGCGTAGTGGCGGCAGTAACGGAACACGTTCTGCACATCGTTCAGAGGAACGTTCCAGTGACCGTACGGCAGTCGGTACTTCAAGACGGCAGCGCTGATTCCCTGACTGTTGAGCCATTCGGCGGCATATTGACCTTCATGCACATAAGCCGTGAACCAATATGCACCGCCCGGACAGATGATGACCATCTTGCCGTTAGGATTCTTAGCCAGGTATAACTCGAACCTCGCGCTGTCCCCCGTGAACTTAAGATTCATGTCCTTTGTAAGTTCCTCTTTCTTTGTACAGCCGTTGCTCTCGCCTGGACCGATGGTAATGCCTTCGATGCCCTTGTCTACATTCTGACCTTCAGGATAGAGGTAGACAACCTTGTCCGGCTTGCGGGTGAACTGCTCCCGGGCGACTTTCGGCAACTCTTTCTTGCCGTTCACGCTTTCAAGCTGCTGACCGAGCCATCTTTCCAATGCGGCAGAGAACTCCGGCCTACAGGAGCCGAGGTTGTCCTTGCAGACCTTAGGGTCAAGACCGATGCTCAGATCCGTGAACCCCCAGCCGTGACCGCCTTGAGGATAGACGTGGAATTCTGCAGGAACCTTGTTCCTGACAAGAGCCTGATAGAACTTCACTGAACTGACAACCGGAACGGTCTTGTCGTAGGTGCTCACCCCGATGAATGTCGGGGGAGTGGTTGGAGTGACATCACGGTAGGTGGTGTACATCCTTTTCAGCCCGTCATATTCATAAAGCCCTTTGTACCAATTGTCGAACGTCTTGTCCTCTCTGGATGTCCACGAAGCCTCGCTACCGAGGAGATTGTCTACGGAGCCTTTGTGGGTGGCGTTCTCGTCCATAATGATGACAGGGTAGATGAGAACCGCGAAGTCCGGCCTTGTCGTGGAGTCCACGTACATGGTCTCCGCCGTGCTGGCAAGGTGTCCTCCGGCAGAGAATCCCATCACTCCGATCTGCTTGATGCCCCAATCCTCTGAGTGATGCCTGCAATAGCGGAATGCGTTCTGCACGTCCTGAAGCGGAATCTGACGGTGTCCGTTTGGCAAGCGGTATTTCAGTACGGCACAAGCTATGCCTCTGTCATTCAACCATTTTGCTGCATAAGTTCCTTCGTTCCAAGTGGAAATGCCAGAGTACCCTCCGCCTGGGCAAGCGATGACCATCTGTCCGTTCGGTTTCTCAGGTATGAATATGTCGATGCGCGCGCTGTCGGTCACATTGGAAACAAAACCCCAGCCTCCGGCCACTTCGGCTCCTTTCAGGCCGTTGGACACAAGCGGCCCCTGGGTCACAGTCACGCCGTTCTCGACAATTCCCTGATCCACTCTCTGTCCCTTTGGATAGAGATAGACGGTCTTTGTGGGAGCATATTCAATCCCCGGAGTGTTTTTGGCCTTCAGCTTTTCCTCGACCGGTGATGTCCTTGCCAACGGATTGACATTGACCACTGTCCCGTCGAGAACCAATTGGCTTTTCTTTGTTTTTCTCTGTGCGGACGCAGACGTTCCGGCGCAGACGACCGCCACCATCACGGCAGCCAGTAAAAATGTCCTCTTCATATTTTTAGTTCTTATTCTATGAATATGTCTGCAAACCTTAAATTAGGCATAGTGGTTTTACTGCCTCAAGGTTCGTTGTGCAAATATAACGAAAAGGAACGGCCCGTATGCCGTCCCTTGAAAGATAACTATTACTTTATCGAAAAACTTTCACTTTTCGTTTTCCGACAAGAGCGTGGGGGACCACTCGGTGGCCTCTCTGAACTCCAGCAAGTCTCCCGGTTGACAGTCCAATGCCTTGCAGAGCGCATCGAGTGTGCTGAACCGGACACCCTTGGCCTTGCCGGTCTTCAGAATCGACAGGTTCACCGCTGAAAGTCCGATCTTTTCGGCCAGCTCGGCGGAAGTCATCTTCCGTCTGGCCAGCATCACATCGACATTTACTACTATCGGCATGACGATTATTTTTCAACGGTTTCTTCCTGGGCCTGTTCTTCCGGCTTGTTCTCCTTGCCCTTAAGGTATTCAGGCAGATTCATTCCGGCCATATTGAACAGATCCTGGAGCGGAGGTACCGATCCCATCAGACCGGAGATGAAATTCGCGGTGGATGTCTTGCCGTTCTTGCCTTCACCATTCCCGTCCCAAACGGTCACCTTGTCGATCTTTATGCCCTTGACAGCCTCGACCTGAGTCTTGACGAGTTCAGGGAGTTTGTCGGCGATGAGCATAAGCACGGCCTTCTGAGGATCTCCTGCGGCGGCGCGCACCATCTCGTTGAAACCTTCGGCCTGCTTGGACAGGATTTCAAGGGTACCACGGGCCTGGGCGTCCATCTTTGCGAATATCGCGTCGGCCTCTCCCTTCGCCATCCTGCGCACCTTCTCTGCCTCTGCCTCTGCCTCGATGATGAGCTTCTCCTTGTCGATTTGTGCCGGAACGACAATATTGGCCTGCTGTGTGGCCCTTTCTCTCTCGGCACGTGCAAGCTCAGCGTCACGCTCGCTCTGGTAGGCCTCCTGAAGGGCCTTTGCAGCCTGAACTTTTTCAGCGGCTACTGCTATACGGGCAGCCTCGGCCTCTTTCTCACGACGCTGGGCGTCGGAGTTTGCGATGTCGATCTTCGAGGTGTTCTCTCCCTGCACCGCAAGGGCGTTGGCGGCGGCGGTCTTTATACGGGTATCCCTCTGGGTCTCAGCGATTCTGATGTCCTTGTCCCTGTCGGCCTCTGCCTTACCGATCTCACCATAGCGGTTCTGCTCGGCCACGCTCTTCTTGGCGTCGTTGATGGCCTTGGCGGCGGCTTCCTTACCGAGAGCCTCGATGTAGCCGGACTCGTCACGGATGTCGGTCACGTTCACGTTGATGAGCTT
>DCMG01000072.1:6508-16511 GCA_002321335.1 Bacteroidales bacterium UBA1628
GAGTTGATCTCCTCGATGTCCATCGTGGCGATGACCAGACGAAGCTGTCCGAACAGGATGTCGGTCGCGATGTTCTGGATGTTGTCGATGGAGAGTCCGAGAAGCCTCTCGGCCGCGTTTGTCATGCTGTCCGGCTCGGTGGAGATGCCGACGGTGAAGCGGCAAGGCACATCGACACGGATGTTCTGCTTGGAAAGCGCGTTCGTAAGGTTGCATTCGATCGAGATCGGCTTGAGGTCGAGGAACGCATAGTCCTGGAACACAGGCCACACGAAAGCGGCACCTCCGTGGATGCAGCGTGCTGAAGAGATCGAGCCGCTCTTGTTCTTGCCGGTCTTACCGTAGATGACCATCACCTTGTCGGAAGGGCAGCGGCGGTAGCGCCTGAGGATCGCCGAGAATGTCACGAATATGACTGCGACGATGATAAGGATCAGAGATAGTTCCATATTCAAAATGTTTAATGGGTTTATAATATTCTTTAATATTTTTGATCATGTTAGAATATTAGATGAATGTTGGCACGCCCGGTCAGATGATTGTCGGGGTCATTTCCTCCACCAGCAGGGTGTAGTCGTTGATGACCTCAGTGACCTTGATCGCCGTACCGGTAGGGATTGTCTCACCGTCTGTGATCGCATCATATTCCCTGACTGCGTTGTTGATGGAGATCTGGACCTTGCCTTCTCCCTTGCGTCCGCCGGGGACCGTGAGGTAAACCTTTCCCTCGCATCCGACCGCAGACTTGTGCACGTCGATGTTGCCGGTCTGCTGCATTCCGCTGAGCCATTTGAATATCCACATAACGACTGTGACAAGAAGCACGCCCACGATGACCGAGACGATGATCAGCAGCGCGTTGGACTGGATCTTGTCGTGCATCAGCACAGCCGTCCAGCCGAATCCGAGGCAGAAATTGACCAGATTCCTGAACGTCAGAAGGTTCATCGAAGGATCTGTGTCAAAAGACCCGTCCGATGTGTCCAGATCGAAATCAGTGTCGTGATCTCCCAATCCCAGGAATGTCAGAATAGTCTGAATGACGAAAATCAGCGATGCCGAGAGTGTGACGGCCCAAAGGACCTGCATTGCCGTACTAAGTGATGTCCACCAGGTAATCATATTAATTAGTTTTTTAGTTAGGCGGCCCAGATTCCTTTCTGCACCGCGTCTTTTGCAAATATATTAATTAATTTATGAAAAACAATAATTATTTATAATAATTGCGGTGAGAAGATAATGCGAATTTTTAATAGGTAGAAGTGATTTACCGATGATTCTGTTTGATAAACTGTGATGGAGACATTCCGTATTCATTCTTGAAACAATTGCGGAAGTGGCCGACATCGTTGAAACCACACGAATATGCTGCCTCGGACACATTATGTCCTTCCTCCAACAACTCGTAGCCCTTTTTTAACCGGATTTTTCTGATGAACTCATTTCCCGACATACCTGTAAGACCTTTAATTTTTCGATAAAGGGTCGAATGGCTCATTCCGAGAGCGTCCTGAATGTACGTCATATCAAGTTCAGCCATTGTCAGATTATTTTCCACTATCCTTGTGAATTTCTGGATGAAGCATTCGTCAAGTTTACTGATTTTAGGGTGAGGTACTTCATCCACGCCTGTTGTGGCCGGATCGCATCCGGAATGGCCGCCACTCAGCCCGGAGGAAATGAACGCCGCCAATGATTTCCTTGAATCCAGTATGTTTTGTATGCGGCTTGCCAGTAATTTGGCGCTGAATGGTTTTGTTATGTATGAGTCCGCTCCTGCCTCATAGCCGGTTTCCTTGTCCTGTATGGAATCCTTGGCGGTCAGGAGTATGACAGGAATGTGGCTTGTACGCACATCGTCTTTGATCGACTTGCACAATTCCGTTCCATCCATCAGCGGCATCATAATGTCACTTATGATCACATCGGGAATATGGCTCTTGGCAATATTGAGTCCCTCTTCCCCGTTGGTAGCTGTCAGAACCTTGAATTTGGATTGCAAAGATGATTCAATGTACTCACGGATGTCATCGTTATCCTCCACAACCAGCACCACAAGTTGTCTGTCCGATATTTCTTTGATTTCATTTTCATCAGCCTCGGAAGCCGGTCTCCTTACCGCACTTTCCTTGTGTAATGCATTAGGGTAAGTATTGAACATCCGAAGGCGTAAAGTGAACACAGTCCCTTTGCCGACTTCGCTTGTGGCTGAGATCGTGCCTTCGTGCAGATTTGACAACGATCGCACTAAGGCAAGGCCGATGCCGGTGCCTGACGCCTGGTGCATTCCCTCGGCCTGGTAGTATCGGTCAAAGATGTGAGGCAAAGAATTCTCGTCTATTCCATAACCTGTGTCAGCAACCTCAATTTCCACAAAATCCTCGTTGGCGATTTTGACGGATCTGAGACTTAGTTCTATGGATCCTTCCGGAGTGTATTTTACGGCATTGCTCAACAGATTGTTCAATACTGTGTGTATGACATCACTGTCAAAATAAATCTCAGGGAGACTGTTGTCGATGTCAATATTAATCGAAACTCTTTCATTATGGTTCAGTTCCTTGTACCTCAAACCGATTTCCGTCACGACGGATGCTATTTGTCCTCTTGAGACAGTCAGGCGTCTGTTATGTGTCTCGGCTTTACGGAATTCCAGAATCTGGTTGATAAGATTCAGCAGTTGCAAGGCACTGGAATGTATTGTCTTTATTTTCTTTCTGTAAGGGCTTGGCAGCTTATCATCTGAGTCAAGATCTTCCAACGGTCCGATAATGAGAGTCAGCGGAGTGCGGAGCTCGTGAGTGATGTTTGTGTAGAACCGTAACCTCTCATCGTTTAGCCGTTGCTCGTCAATGCTTTTCCTACGTTCCATCTCAAGCGAACCCTTAAGCATAAGCCTACGCTTGTATATTCTAATGATTATCCAAATAGACATGGTAATAAGAAGCGCATAAAACGCCTTGGCATACCAGGTCAGCCAAACAGGCGGAGTCACAACGATTTTCAGTCTGGCAAGATTGTCATCGTTCCAGTCGTGGTTTCTCTGGCGTGCCCTGATCAAGAATGTGTATGTTCCTGATGGCAGGTTGCGCAGGATGGCATCATGTTCACGTCCGGCAGAAATCCAGTTTTTGTCAATTCCTTCCACCTTGTAAGAATACTCTACCGTATGTCTCAGAGAATAGTCAGTCACGGAAAAGGCTATTCTCAAGGAGTTCATGTTGTAGGGGATTTTGATTTCTTTTACACCGGCACTTCCTACGGCCACTTTGATGGATGTGTCTTTGGGGGCATTAATGTTCAGGCAATCAACAATCTGAACCGGAATTCGTCCTCCGGTGTCGGAAAATAGCTCAGGGCTGAACCCGCACACTCCGTTCCTTGAACCGAAATAGAGATCCCCGTCAGGAGTCCCGCATGCGGCGCGATCCATAAAACTGCTCATCGGGAGCCCGTCATTGTAATCGTAGTTGTCGATTTTAGAGGTGTTTCTATTTAATCTTGAAATGCCATTGTTGGTGCTGAACCACAGATTGCCTTCTCCGTCTTCCTGTAATGCGCGTATATGTGCATCGTCCAAGCCGGATTCATAACCATAATTCCTGATTTCATTGAGACGATCGGTGTCCGCGATCTGACTCAGTCCATCCTGCCCCGCGATCCACATACATCCTTGTGAATCAAGATAAAGCTGCTTTACGGCGTTCGAACTTATCCCTTTAGATTCGTCAAGGTGATGAATCATCACACCTTCTTTGTTAAAAATGAAGATCCCGTCACCGTATGTTCCTATCCACAATTTTCCTTGCCTGTCGACTGTGATTCCGTTAGGAATAAGATTATAGATTGCTGATGAGATTTTTTTGTCTTTTTTCAATTCGCCATTGGCATATTCATAAAGCCCGTCCTGCATTCCTAAGTACACTCTGCCGTCCGGCAGTACTGCAAAGCAATTGGCATAATTCTGACTGTCATGCGCGCTGATTCGTCTGACACCTCCATTGTTTATTTCAAGAGCGAAAATTCCGTCTTCATAAGAACTGAACAGAATTTCATCACCGATTCTTACTAGGGAGGATATGTATTCCCGCGAACTTTTAAGATGCGTGGACAAATCATAGGTGCGTTTCAATTCTCCATCTTCGAAAACTCGTATTTTGCTTTCTTCACCGGTCCAGACATAGCCATTCCCATCTGTATGGATAGACCAGACGGGCCGACCCTTATCGCTGTTCACATTGGCGCCGAATGAGGGAAGTAGATTGAATCTTGGGGGAGTGTGGCTTATAAAATCCAGTCCTTCGGAGTAATTGCCGATCCAAATGTTGCCGTATGAATCCTGAAAAACCTTATGGATATTCATAGAGGATATGCCGTATCGGCCACCGGAAGACGGAAGCACTGTGAATTCCAGCCTGTCCGGATTGGACAGCGAAAGGTCACTGATGTTAAG
Source organism: Bacteroidales bacterium UBA1628 (assembly GCA_002321335.1). Classification (GTDB taxonomy): domain Bacteria; phylum Bacteroidota; class Bacteroidia; order Bacteroidales; family UBA932; genus Cryptobacteroides. The sequence continues at coordinate 10,962 of DCMG01000072.1, forward strand.
GACACCCACACCTCCCAAATCTCCACCTATCAACAGGTCTCCTTCATTAGTCTCTGTTATGGAGTGGATGTTGGGCGAAGGAGTTTTCCAAGACGCCGCGTTATGATTCAGGAATGATCTGAACTTTTTTGTGGAAGGATTGAACAGTGCCAGACCCCGACTGGTGCCAAGCCAGATGTTTTTGTACCTGTCTATAAATATTTCTCCGACATCATTGCTCGGAAGGCTTCCTCCATTGCTGGGGATGTGAAGGAAATTCTCAACCTTCCTTGTTTTAAGATTCACAACACTGAAGCCATAGTTGGCGTGTCCTACATACAAGTTTCCCAGACCATCGTAAGCGATGCTTCTGAATGACATCGGTAACTGGGGGAATTCGTTCTGCCGCAGCACGTCAATCTTGCCGTCTTTGTAGTGCAATATGAAATTATAGTGATTGACAATATATATACCTCCGTCCTCAGCGCGGCAGAAATCGACCACATTGACGCTTCCGAGGCTATCCGGCAGCTCAGGTTCTTCCAACCTCAAAGTCTCACAGTCAAGGACATTCACGCCTCTTTTTGAGCCTATCCAAAGTTTATCTTCTATTTCATCATAAAATAAAGAATTGATGGAATTACCTTTGAGTCTGGAATTCCGCTCGCTGAATATTTTGAAATTCACTCCGTCAAAACGGTTCAGACCCGCTTCAGTCCCAATCCAGAGGAATCCATGCTTGTCCTGAGTAATGTCTGTCACGAAATTATTTGAGATACCGTCTCTCAGTCCGATGTGCTCAATTACAGGATGTGAGTTCACTGGCGCCCCTTCCGCTGTAATAACGTTTAGAGTCAAGAACAGTACTAGTAGAACGTTTCTCATGAAATGTGGTTACTTAACGTAGTATGGCAAAGATAATAAAATCGAGGTGATTAATTGAACGATTTGTCACTTTATTTGGTCATTTTGTCTTAAAATGTGAAATATGTCATGGTGTTCAAGGGTATTATTATTCGTGAAAACCTATCTGAGAAAAGAGAATGAAACAATTACCATTATAAAAGAACTATCGGTCATCATTGGTTTCCTTTTTTGTCGCTACTTTTGCAAAAGAAACAATAACACTTTTAACCAAGTATTTTTCTATGAAATCAAATTGTTTACAAAACAGCAAACTGTATGTTGTATTGTTGCTGTGTGTCGGTTTCTTCTCCTTGGCATTGGATGCTGCCAGTGCCCAGGTAAATGCAGCAGACACTATTGCAAGGCAGAAGTCAGAAATCACAGTCAAAGGTGATGTGAGCGATGCCGATGGCCCGGTTATCGGGGCGTTCGTGTACGAAAAGACGAATAAGGCGAACGGGACAATGACTGATGTTGACGGTCGCTTTATTTTGAAAGTCCCTGATGGAGCCGTGTTGGTTGTAAGCTGCATCGGATTTGAAACTTTGGAGGTTAGGGCTGTGTCCGGCCAGGATATGAGACTGTTGCTCAAGCCAGACACATCCTTACTTGACGAAGTAGTTGTGGTGGGCTTCGGTGTACAGAAAAAAGTGAATATGACCGGTTCGGTAAGCGTTGCTGATCAGGAGGCTATGAAAGACCGACCGGTGACAAGTGCTGCCCAGGCTCTGCAGGGTGTGGTTCCAGGACTCCAGATCACATCAGCGGATGGCAAGCTTGAGACAAACGCTTCCATTAATATAAGAGGTAACGGCACAATAGGAAGCGGGTCAAGCGGCAGTCCGCTTATTCTCATTGATGGAATGGAAGGAGACATCAACGCTGTCAATCCGCAGGACATCGAAAGCATATCCGTACTGAAAGACGCGGCTTCCGCTTCAATCTATGGTAGCCGCGCTCCATTCGGTGTCATTCTCGTCACCACAAAGAAAGGATCACAAGGTAAGGCGACAGTCAATTACAACAATTCCTTCCGTTTTAGCAACCTTGTGAACCGCAATCACACTATGGACTCAAGAGCCTTTGCTCTATTCTTTGATGACGCGTGCGTTAACACACCGGGATGGGGACCACACTTTTCAAAAGAAACAATTGAGAAGATTGAGCAGTATCAGGCCGGAACCCTTCTGAATTCAAAGGGTGTCTTCGATCCCCTTTACACGATGGATGACATCTATGGCAATGGAAACTGGCAGGATGTTCCTTATCATGGCGGGGCCTGGGCCAACACAGACTGGTTCAGTGCCATATACAAAGATTACAGCTTCTCTATGGAGCATAATGTGAGTGTAAGTGGAGGCTCTGATAAGATCAACTACTATTTCTCGGCAAACTATCTTGATAATGACGGAATGCTTGCCTGGGGAGAGGAAGGGCTGAAACGCTATACATTGACCGGAAAGTTCAACGCTGACATAACGGAATGGATGACACTTGGGTTCTCTCACCGATGGGTCCGCAAGGATTATGTGCGTCCATCAAGTCTTACTGACGATCTGTACGATGATCTGGGTCGTCAAGGTTGGCCTGTGATTCCTATCTATGACCCGAACGGGAACATCTTTGATTGCCCATCTCCTATAAACGGACTGGAGAACGGAGGTAGCGATAGGACTCAGCCTGACAGAAACTATACCCAGATCAGTCTCGTGGCGCGACCGGTGGAAGGATGGGATATTCATGCAGAATTCAACTATCAGGTGTATTCTGACTCCCGCCATTGGGACACTCAAAAACTTTACGGGTACGATGTAAACGGGAATGCCTTCGAGGTTTCAAGCGAGAGCCACGTTCACGAGGAGTACACCAGAGAGAATTTCTACAATCTCAATGTCTATTCCAATTATGAAAGAACAATAGGCAAAAAGAATAACTTCCATTTCATGCTTGGCTTCCAGACCGAGAATATGAAGCAGAAGACATTCGGTCTTCAGCGTGACGGCATTCTGGTCTCCAGCCTGCCGGAAGTTGACCTTACCACCGGAATTGGCTCTGATGGGAATCTGGTGACTCCGTCAGTAAACGGAGGGCGTTCAGAATGGGATAACGCTGGATTCTTCGGACGTGTCAACTATGATTATGATAGCCGTTACATGATAGAAGCCAACTTGCGTTATGATGGAACATCGCGTTTCCGCCAGAACCGACGTTGGATATGGCTTCCGTCTGTGTCCGCGGGATGGAACATAGCTAACGAGAAGTTTTGGGAGGACTTGACACAAGTGTGCGGCAACCTTAAGCTGCGTGCTTCGTATGGAATACTGGGTAACCAGAACATTGACAACAGGTATCAGACCTACCGCACCCTTTCGATCAAGCCAAATAACGGAGAGTGGCTTCAGAACGGAGCGAAACCGACAACAGTCGGGTTCCCCGCCCTTATCAGCCAGCTGCTGACGTGGGAGAAAATCTACAATTACAACCTTGGTCTTGATTGGGGCTTGTTCAACGGCCGGTTGACCGGAAGTTTTGAGTATTATATTCGAGACACAAAGAATATGGTGGGGCCTTCCGCCGAGTTGCCGAACATCCTTGGAACCGATGTCCCGAAAACGAATAACTGCGACCTCCGCACTCACGGCTGGGACTTTGAGATTTCGTGGAAAGACTATCTTTCCTGCGGCCTGTCCTATGGAGCGCGTTTTGTCCTCTCGGACTCGCGCACGAAGATCACCAGATACGCTAACAACCCTACAAACTCCATTGACACCTACATCCAAGGACGCTATATAGACGAGATCTGGGGATATGAGACCTTGGGAATAGCGAAAACTGATGAGGAATATATGGATTACCTTGATATGCTTGACGCTAATTATACCGCTTACCACGGAACCGCTCCCGCAGAGGCCAGATTGGGAATGCAGTCTTTGGGCAAGGATTTCGCGGCGGGTGACGTGATGTATAAGGATCTGAACGGTGATGGAGTCATTAACGGTGGCGACGGGACATTGAACAATCTTGGGGACAAGAAACTCCTCGGCAGCAAACAGCCTCGTTATATGTTCTCGCTTGATCTCAACGCAGCGTACAAGGGCTTTGACCTTCGGGTTTTCTTCCAAGGTGTGGGAAAAAGAGATTATTTCCAGAACCATAACTATTTCTGGGGAGCTGACAATGATATGTGGTGGATGCAGGCGCTTACACCTCATGAGGATTATTTCCGTGACGAGAATTCATGGTCTGTAAAGGAAGGATATGCCGAGACCAATTATGATTCATATTATCCACGGCCAGTGGTCTCCGGAGGAAGCAAGAACCGTCAGGTGCAAAGCAGGTATCTTCAGGATGCCTCCTATATACGCCTAAAGAACCTTCAGGTAGGTTACACCCTTCCGGACAGAGTCACCGAAAAGGCTGGGCTCAAGAATGTGCGCGTGTACTTCTCCGGGGAGAATCTTTGGACGGGATCCCGTCTCTCGAAACTCTTTGACCCGGAAACCATCGGTTCCGGAAAAGGTGGCTCAGCGTATCCTCTGTCACGAACCTACTCGTTTGGCATAAGTGTAACACTTTAAAACATAAGACAATGAAAACCTATATACATTATCTTCTCGCAGCCCTTCTATTATCTGGCTTCGCACTTGTCTCCTGTAATGACTATCTTGACAAGGAACCATTGTCTGCGATCGCTCCGGAACAGTACTTCAACAATGAAAGCGACCTGCAGGCTTATTGCAACGGCCGCTATACCGAAGTCCTGCCGAGCCACGAGAATTGGAGCTACGGAATCTATAGCGACAACGCCACAGACATAATGTCGGACATCTATCCTGACGCCAAGTACCAGACGGGAGACTGGAAGACAGATCTCAAGAACGACAACTACAAGTGGGAGAACATAACAACAATCAATTTTTTCTTCGACAATGTGCTTCCGAAATATGAGGCCGGCGGAATCAGTGGCAATCCGGCGAATGTGGCGCACTACATAGGTGAGATGTATTTCTTCCGGGCTTTTGAATACTTTAAGCGTATGAAGCTGTTCGGTGACCTTCCGATCGTCACATCGTGTCTTCCTGATGAGACTGAGGCTTTGACAAACGCCAGCAAACGTGCCCCACGCAATGAGGTCGCGCGTTTTATCCTTGAGGATCTTGACAAGGCGTACGAACTTCTCAAGCAGTCAAAGATGGCTACGACACGCGTCAGCGCGAACACAGCTATGCTGCTGAAGAGTCGTGTCGCCCTTTATGAAGGCACGTTCGAGAAGAATTTCGCTGGAACCGCATTTGTTCCAGGAACCTCAGAATGGCCTGGAAAATCTAAGGATTACAATTCGGAGTTCACTTTCAAGGCTGGTTCTCCGGAAGCGGAGGTGAGATTCTTCCTCGAAGAGGCTGTGAAGGCAGCGGAGATTGTTGCGGAGGAGGCAAAAGAATCCTTGATGACTAACACTGGAGTTGTTCCTCAGGAAGAAGGCAAATCGCTTGCTGATTACGAGTCGGAGAATCCTTGGCTAGCGATGTTCGGGTGTTTGGATTTGAGCAAGTACCCGGAGGTCCTTCTGTGGCGCCAGTACTCCAAGGCTTTGGGCATAAAACATAATGTCGTAGTCCAAGCTCAGAAAGGCAATCAGGGCATCGGCTCCACCCGTGGACTTGT
>DCMG01000101.1:0-20465 GCA_002321335.1 Bacteroidales bacterium UBA1628
CACCGGCCGAGAAACCACCGCTCAGCATCAGAATCTGGCAGTTGTCGATGTTCTCCTTCATCTCAGCGATCGACTCGAACACATCCTTGTCCGAAAGGTTGCGGAACACCGATGTCCGGATTTCGGCCCCGGCCTTGCGGAATGCCTTGGCCGAGTCGTAATCGCAGTTCGTGCCAGGGAAGACAGGGAGGTAAGCGACCACCTTGTCAACCTTAGGGCCTTTATATTCAAGATCAGCTTTCTTGGCCTTGAAAGGCTTCACACCCTCCATTCCTTTAGGCATCAGCCTCTTGAAGTCAGGCTTGCTCACCGCAGGGTAAACTTTCTCGAAGAGTGATGCGTTGAAGTCCATCAACTCGAAGATGGACAGTTTTGTCCCGTTCACACGCACGTTGCCGTCCTCTCCTGAAGTGACGGAGCCGATTTCGATGGCGTTCTCGAAATCAAGAGCGCTTCCGTCGGTCTCCACCACGATCGAACCGTAGCTCAGATTGAACAGATCGTCCTCCGAAAGGTTCACATCGAAGCCGAAAGCGTTGCCGAAACTCATCTTGCAGAGAGCTTCCGCAACTCCGCCGAATCCTACGGCCCATCCGGACACAATCGTCCCGTCCTCTATCTTTTCCTGAATATGATTCCAGTTCCTCTTGAGCTGCTCTGTGTCAGGCATCCTGTTCGCGAGCGGAGTGTGCTTCACGAGATAGAGGCGGTCTCCCTCCCATTTGAGCTCCGGAGAGATCACGTTGTCTGCCTTCACAGGAGTGATGCCGAATGCGATAAGGGTCGGTGGAACGTGGATCGTGCCGTTCTCGGTCTCGAATGATCCGCTCATTGAATCCTTTCCGCCGATGGAGGCGAGTCCCAGTTCCTTCTGCATCTTCAGCGCACCGAGCAGAGCCGCGGTCGGCTTGCCCCATACCTTAGGATCAGCGGTCATCCTCTCGAAATATTCCTGACAGGAGAATCTCATTGTCTCCCAGTGGCCACCGGCAGCCACAACCTTGGCGCAAGCCTCGATGAATGAATATGCCGCACCGTGGTAAGGACTCCAGTCGCAGAGATCAGGGTTGAAGCCGAACGCCATCATGCTGGCGGTGTCGGTGTAGCCTTGAACCGGAAGTTTCTGCACAGAGACCTGAGTTTCTGTTGTTTGCAATTCTCCTCCGAACGGCATCAGCACGGTTGAGCGGCCGATGGTGGAGTCAAACATCTCTATAAGGCCTTTCTGGCAGGTAACGTTCGGATCCTGCAAGTTGGCGAACATCCTCTCTTTCAGATTCTTGCCCGGCACGTCACGGAAGAACGGATCCTTGTCCTCGACCGCTCCGATCGTGGCCTTGGAATAGTGCTTCGCTCCGGCGCTGTCGATGAACGCGCGGCTCAGGTCCACAACCACCTTGTCACCATAAAACATTCTCATCCTGGCCGTGTCGGTGACCTCAGCGACGTGTGTTACCTCGATGTTCTCGCTGTGGCAGAGTCTCTTGAACTCTTCCTCGTCCTTCGCCTCCACAACGACGGCCATGCGCTCCTGTGACTCGCTGATGGCCAGCTCCGTGGAGTTCATTCCGCTGTATTTGACCGGAACGCGGTCGAGGTAGATGTCCAGCCCGTCGGCAAGCTCTCCGATGGCTACACTCACTCCGCCGGCTCCGAAGTCGTTCGATTTCTTTATCAGTTTGGTGACCTCCGGCCTTCTGAAAAGCCTCTCCAACTTTCTCTCCTCCGGAGCGTTACCTTTCTGCACCTCGCTTCCGCAAGTCTCAAGGGACTCCTCGGTGTGCTCTTTGGACGAACCTGTGGCTCCTCCGATTCCGTCACGTCCGGTACGTCCGCCGATCATCAGCACGACATCTCCGGCCTTAGGGCTTTCCCTTCTCACATCCTCGGCCTTCACGGCTCCCACAACGGCCCCGACCTCCATTCTCTTGGCGGTGTAGCCCTCGTGGTAGATCTCACGGACATGGGTTGTGGCAAGGCCGATCTGGTTGCCGTAGGATGAATATCCATGCGCAGCCTTCTTGGTGATGACTTTTTGTGGAAGCTTGCCAGGAAGAGTCTCGCTGACAGGCTTGTAGATGTCTCCTGCTCCTGTGACGCGCATCGCCTGATAGACGTAGGAACGGCCGGAAAGCGGATCCCTGATGGCTCCTCCGAGACAGGTGGCCGCTCCTCCGAACGGCTCGATCTCGGTAGGGTGGTTGTGGGTCTCGTTCTTGAACATCAGCAGCCATCTCTCGGTCTGCCCGTCCACGTCCACATCAATGAAGACACTGCAAGCGTTGTTTTCTTCGCTGACCTCCATGTCGTCCAGCAGTCCGTGCTTCCTGAGATATTTAGCGCCAATCGTGGCCATGTCCATCAGGTTCAGTCCCTTCTTCTCACGGCCGGTCTCAGCGCGCATCTTCATGTACAGGCTCATCGTGCCGTCAATGTCTTCCTTGATGAAGGAATCCTCCACGTCGATGCTTTCCAATTCCGTCGTGAAGGTTGTGTGTCGGCAATGGTCGCTCCAGTAGGTGTCCAGAATCCTCAGCTCGGTCTCGTTCGGGTCCCTTCCTTCCTCCGTGAAGTACCTTACGACCTCGGCGAGGTCATCGGCGTTCATCGCCAGACCCATCTTTTTGCAATATGCCTTCAGATCGTCCCCGCTCATGCTCCTGAATCCCTCAAGCACAGGAACCGGCTTGACGGCAGCGTGCTCTGTGTCGGCAAGTTTGCTGAGGTCTTTCGTGCGGGACTCCACAGGATTTATGTAGTAGTGGCGGATCTTCTCAAGCGTCTCTTCGGAAGCGTCGGCATCGACAATCAGCAGCTTTGAGCTCTTGATGCTGATCTGTGCTGATGGCTCGATCAGGTGCACGCAGTCCACAGCCGAGGCCGCTCTCTGGTCGAACTGGCCGGGCAGGTACTCCACGGCGATGTACTTCGCTCCGTCCAGATCTATCGAATCTGTGACAGAATCGGTCACAATCTCTCCGAAGACACTGTAGCGGCTCTTTTCAAGAAGCTCAGGCGTGAATCCGAAAAGGTCATAAACATTAAGCAGCCGAAGCGTTTTCAGCTCCAGCTGCAAGTTCTCGTTGAGTTCCCCAAGAAGACTCTTTGCCTCCACCTGGAACTCCGGGTGTTTCTCCACGAAAATGCGGTAATTGGACATCTTTGCAAGTTCTTTTTAAGACTATCGCAAAGTTAGCCTTTTTGCCCCACATTCACAAGACTTTTAGTCAACCCACTGGCTGAAGAAACGCCAGATTTCAGAGCAGGTGTCCATGTCTTTGTCGGACCAGGAATGATCGCCGCCCTCAACTTTGTAGAGCCATACTTCTGTGGCCCTGCCACCTTTCACCGCCGGCTTTCCGGCCTTGAACTGATAGAGAGTGACTTGGTTACGACCCTCCCGGCGAGGAAACTCGGTGACATATTCCTCGGTGCAGCCGTTGACGGCGATTATCCTGCTGACCGCGGCGGGAACTGGAATATAAGCTCCCCAGCCACCCTTGTTCTCCGGATCGCCGAGCCATTCGGACGTGCGGTCCTGTGTGCCGTGCACTTCCATGAAAGGAATCGGATGCTTGTAGGAATATTCAGTCTCCATCCAGTTGAACTGGAGTCCGGCTATCGAGGCCATGGCTTTGAAGGCCTTGGGAGCACGCATCGCAATCAGGTAGATGATGTCGCCTCCGTTGGACATTCCGGTGAGGAAAGTGTTCTTGGAACTAAGATCGAATCTTTTCTGCAGTTCTTTGGAAAGTGCGATGAGAAACTTCACGTCATCTGTCTTCATGCCTTGTTGGGAAGGGTAGCGGACATTCCACCCCGGTTTCCCTTTCGGATCCTTGATCCCCTGAGGATAGCAGACAGCGAAGCCGTTTTTGTCGGCGACATCCATCATGGCTTTCTTTCCCTTGAGAGCCGAGCCTCCGTAGCCGTGCAGGACTATCACCAGCGGAGCCCCCGCCTTCAATCCTTCCGGACGGTAAAGGTAGTATTCTCGCTCAAGTCCCTGATTCTTCATCGTGAACCGTTCGCACCGCTCCTTCACTCCGTGATCTTCAGCAGGGCTTTCATTGATTGTGGATGCTTCGACACTTCGGCAAGCTCTGTACACCGTAGGCTCAGCATCCGGCTGATCCGAAACGTAGAATTTGCTTTGTCTGCTTGTCCGGTCGCATGACCCGCCAGCCTGGTCACTGAGCCCGCTCGGTCGGTCGCTGAGCCTGTCGAAGCGACTGTCTATTACATTGTCTGCCCCATTGCCACACACGGCACTGACCAGAGTCAAAAGCACAGAAATAATCGTGGAGGATAACATGTTGATTGATGGGCTTTTAATGAATATCCTCCCGTCGAACAAGGCGGGAGGGTAATGCTTACTATCTTGATTTACAAATTGTTGGTCTCCACGCTCTATTTATTTTCGGCAGCCTCGACGGCCTTGAAATAGCGGTAGGAGTTGACCTTGAGCTCACCGGCTGCCGGCTCGTCAAGCACAACGACCCCATTCTCGTGAAGTTGAAGCGCTGAAAGGGTGACATAGTGGCTCACAGGACCTTCGATGGCGTCCTTGACGGCCTTGGCCTTTTTGCCGCCGAAAGCGAGCACGAGAACCTCTTTGGCTCCGCACACTGTGGCGACACCGACAGACATGGCTTGCTTAGGAACCTTGTTGACATCGTTGTCAAAGAAACGGGAGTTGACCTCAAGGGTGTCCTGGGTAAGGGTCATGACCCTTGTCCTGGAGTTGAGGGAAGAGAACGGCTCGTTGAACGCGAGGTGACCGTCCTCGCCGACTCCGCCGAGGAACAGGTCGATTCCTCCGGCCTCGACGATGGCCTTCTCGTAGTCCTCACACTCTTTGGCAAGGTCAGGAGCGTTGCCGTTGAGGATGTGGATGTTCTCCGCAGGGACGTCAACCTTGTCGAACAGGTTCTTGTGCATGAAACTGTGGTAGCTCTCAGGATGGCTCTCTGGGAGGCCGACATATTCATCCATGTTGAATGTGATGACATTCTTGAATGAGATTTCTCCGGCCTCGTACATCCTGACGAGTTCCGCATAGACATCCAGCGGGGTTGAACCGGTAGGGAGACCAAGAACAAATGGCTTGTCGGTCTTCTTTGCCTTTGCCTTGATTGCGGCGGCGATGTGGTGGGCGGCCCAGATTGAGCCTTCCTTCTTTGTGTCTCTGATGATTACTTTCATGATTATATTCTTTTAATATGTTATTTCAATTTTGGAAAAACCTTGTTATTTCAATCTCAGGAAAACCTCTATGGCTTGATATTCAGCCATTCCGAGTTCGTCGTAAAGCCTGGCTGTGTTCTGTGTGCGCTCCTCGGCCCTCTGCCAGAACTCTCTCGGGTCGTCGCCCGGGAACGGAACGATGTCTTTCTGGGAAAGGTGGCGGAAGATGGCGTGGCGCTTCTCTATAAGCTCGTCCGGGCTGAGAGGAACGGCCATGTCCACCCTCCAGAGCTCCCACTCCATCCAGGCACCTCTGTAGAGCCAGATTGTGGTGTCGTTCAGCCAGTCGTTGCCTTCCTCCTTGAGCTGCTCGATGGCCTCAAGCGCGGCTTCCGTGCAGACCCTGTGCGTTCCGTGAGGGTCTGCGAGGTCTCCGGCCATGTAGATCTGGTCTGGATGCAGTTTGACAATAAGAGCCTTGATGATGTCAAGGTCTTTTTGTGTGCGAGGAAGCTTGGTCACACCGCCCGACTCGTAGAACGGCAGGTTGAGGAAGTGCACGTTGGTGTTGTCGTTGAGGCCGAAGCTTCTGTCTGCCCCTCTGGCCTCGCTGCGGCGGATTGCCGCCTTTATCGCCAGAAGTTCCTTAGGCTCAGGCTCGCCAGGCTTCTTGGAATCTATGATCTTCTTCACTTCATCGAACTTGTCGGCGAATCCCAACTGGTAAGCCGCGTCCATGTGCTGAAGCACGACATCATCATGCACGGCAAGGTCTCCGGAGGTCTCGTAGGCGACGTGCACGTCATGTCCCTGATGCACAAGGCGGATGAACGTGCCGCCCATGGAGATGACATCGTCGTCCGGATGAGGGGAGAAAATCAGCACCTTCTTAGGGAACGGGTTGGATTTGACAGGTCTTGTGGTGTCGTCTGCGTTCGGCTTTCCGCCCGGCCATCCGGTGATGGTGTGCTGGAAGTCGTTGAACACATCTATGTTGATCTTGTCGTATGGGCCGTAAAGCTCGATGAGTTCTCCGAGTGAATTCTCGAAATAGTCCTGCTGTTTCAGCTTGAGAATCGGTTTGTGAACCTTCTGGCAGAGCCACACAACCGCCTTGCGGATGAGAGTCTTGGTCCACTGGCAAGGACCGACCATCCAAGGCGCCACAAGTCTTGTCAGCATTGAGGCTGACATCTCGTCAGTGTAGAATGAGATGTTGTCGTGCTCCTGAAGCCATGTGGCAGGGCAGGACGGATCGATGTCGCCCTCCACGACTTTCTTGACTACGGCTGCCTTGTCCTCTCCCCACGCCATCAAGATGATTCTGCGGGCGCTCATCATTGTGCCGATGCCCATTGTTATGGCGGTCTTTGGGGTGACGGAGATGTCGCCGTTGAAGTTGCGCGCCTGCCTCTTTCTGGATTGGTAGGAAAGCGGAACGGTGCGCGTGCGGCATTTCTCCGATGAACCGGCCTCGTTGAACCCGATCTGTCCGCCTTCGCCGACACCGATCACAAGCAGGTCCAGACCTCTTGCGAGCTTGTCAAACTCGGCGCAATAGTCAGAAATATCCTCCTTGGAGACCGTTCCGTCAGGAATATGCACGTTTTCCTTTTTGACATCCACGTTGTCGAGGAACTCGGCGTGGAGCCTGTGGTTGCGGCTCTGGACAGAGTCTTTGCCGCAAGGGTAATATTCATCGATTGAGAACACCTCGACATTGGCGAAGGAGATTTTCCCCTCCTTGAACTGCTCTGCCAGGTTGCTGTAGAGAGACACCGGAGTCGTTCCGGTGGTGAGACCAAGTTTGAAAGGACGTGGAAGAGCCGCTCTTTCATGGTCTTTGATGGCCTTGACGATGATGTCGGCCACTTTGTCGCTTCCGATGGTCGCGTCATCTGAAATCTCGGTGGTGATCTTCTCAAAGGAGTGGAGAATGCTCTTCGGCAGGTTCTCCTCAATCAGTCCACCATCCTTTGGTAAAGAAAAGTGCTTCATTTCACTGAGCTTAAAATTTCGTTAAATGTGATATGTTTCGTTGTCCGTTTCCGGACCAAAGCTCTATGTCGTTTCCGTGGGACAAGCAATCGCTGAAAAATCTTTGCCGGATATGTGGCAACTTATTCTTGCCGCTTGCTGAAACGGCCACGGACACCGTGTCGAATCACTACAATTTGGATGCCGCGACACCGAATGTATCACCATGTTCCAGGTCGCCATATTCAAGTCCCCGCTTCAGCCAGGTGTAGCGCTGCCTCGCTGTTCCATGGGTGAAGGATTCCGTCACCACATAGCCTTGCGCTTTCTTTTGAAGATAGTCGTCACCGATCTTCGACGCGCAGTTCAGGGCATTCTCTATGTCACCCTTTTTCAGTGACTTATACTTCCTGTCATCATTCATCGCCCAGACTCCTGCGTAGTAGTCCGCCTGAAGCTCAAGCCTGACACTGATCGCGTTAGCCTCAGTCTTGCTGACTCTGGCCATTTTCTGGTGCGCTTGGCTGAGCGTGCCCAAAAGATACTGGACGTGATGTCCGACCTCGTGGGCTATAACGTAGGCGTAGGCCAGGTCTCCGTCCGCTCCTATCTGTCGCTTCATCGAAGTGAAGAAGCTGAGGTCGATATAGACGCTTTGGTCGGCCGAGCAGTAGAACGGACCTATGGACGAGCTGGCAGCACCACACCCGGAAGTGGTTGATCCTGAATATAACACCATTTTCGGAGGGTCATATTCATAACCATGTCTTGCGAATATGGCAGTCCAGACATCCTCTGTCCCCGCCAACACTTTCTTCGCGAACGAAGCCAGTTCCTGCTCCTCGGCGGAGAAGTCCACCTGCCCGTCAGTCTGCTCGCTGCCTTGGATCGAGGACACTCCTTCCAGCACGGACGAGGGATCTCCTCCGAGCAGCATCACAATCAAGGCGATGATGATCGTTCCACCCAGACCCACTCCGGCCTTGGCCCCGCGTCCCATTCCTCGTCTGTCGTCCACATTGGTGCTTTCGCGTCTTCCTTGAAGGTTCATATCAATTCCAGTGTTACTTTCTCGCAAAGATACTTACTTTTCCTGTAAGCCGGATTGGTTTCCCGAAAAAATGAAGCGCGGAAAATCAGAGCGCATGCGACTCTTTTCCCCAATGTTTTTTTATCCAAGCTTTTTTTGGAATATTTTGGAATATCGGAGGAAAATCAATAACTTTGCAATCATTGTGGAAGTGTAAGCGTGATGCTTCCCCGAGGAAAGTCTACTTGAATATGCCCGAATGGCGGAATTGGTAGACGCGTTGGACTCAAAATCCAATGTCCTTTAAAGACGTGCCGGTTCGAGCCCGGCTTTGGGCACCATAAAGAGGGAGGTTTTGCCTCCCTCTTTTTCGTGTCCGATTCCAGTCTCTTGACAGCCCCTGTGGGGCACGGGGAAGGCGATTCTCCATAAATCCCTTCGGTCGCTTCGCACTTCGCATGATTCCTTTATCAATATAATAATTCATCACTTTTTACTATATTTGTCAATGAGATGGCTCCGAGAGACGGGAATGTCGGGATGGGGCGGTCATGATTAACCATAAATGATTCTGTAAAACACTATGTACAAGAGAGTTTTGCTTAAGTTGAGCGGCGAGAGCCTGGGCGGGGCTGTCGGCAAAGGACTTGATCCGGAGAGTCTGCGTAAATATTCAAAGGAGATCGCGCAGGCTGCGAAGGCGGGTTTGCAGATTGCCATTGTCAACGGCGGAGGCAACATATTCAGAGGCCTCCAGGGGCTTGACAAAGGGTTTGACCGCGTCGAAGGTGACAGGATGGGCATGCTCGCCACGGTGATAAACTCGTTGGCTCTCAGTCAGTTCATAAAGGACGAAGGGGTGAAGGCAGAAGTTTTCTCTGCAACTCCGATGGAGCCGCTTGTACGCTACTACAACCGTGACAACGCCGTCAAGGTGTTGGAGGAGGGGGGAGTGGCTCTCATCGCCGGAGGGACAGGCAGCCCGTTCTTCACGACCGATTCCGGAGCCGCGCTCAGGGCTCTTGAGATCAAGGCCGATGTCGTGCTGAAAGGAACCCGTGTCGATGGAGTCTATACGGCTGATCCAGAGAAAGATCCTTCCGCTGTCAAGTACGATGAACTGACTTTCGACGAGGCGATGGCAAAGCATCTCAAGGTTCTCGACCAGACGGCTTACGCCCTTTGCAACGATGGGAACATGCCGATCATCGTCTTCGATGTGAACGGCGAGGGCAACCTGCTGAAGCTTGTCAACGGAGAAAAAGTCGGGACGCTTGTTCACAAATAGCAGCCTGTCCAGGAAGAACAGTAACCTATGGACAGGCCGGCTGCAATTTTCTGGAGTGGCGACTTTTTGGTAAAAAACAGATTTTTATTAAGATATCAATTAACACAATACATTATGCTTACAGACAAAGCGAAAGAAATCATCAGCGGAGTGAAGACCAAAATGGAAGACTCTGTGCTGTTCCTTGAGGAAGACCTCAAGACCTACCGTGTCGGAAAGGCCAATCCGTCCATCCTCAACAATGTGACTGTGGATTATTACGGAACTCCGACCCCAGTCCCTCAGGTGGCTTCGGTCACGGTTCCTGACGCAAGGACCATCGCCATCCAGCCGTGGGAGAAGAGCATGATTCCTGTGATTGAGAAGGCGATTATCAACGCCAACCTCGGTTTCACCCCTTCGAACAACGGTGAGGTCATCCGCTGCCCTGTTCCGCCTCTCACCGAGGAAAGGCGCAAGGAACTCATCAAGAAGGCGAAGGCCACAGGCGAGAACATCAAGGTGGCTGTGCGCAATGCCCGCCGCGACGGAGTGGACGCTTTGAAGAAGGCTGAAAAGGCCGGCGAGTTCTCCGAGGACGTGCGTAAAGAGGGCGAGGATGAAATCCAGAAGGTCACCGACGCCAAGGTGAAGGCCATAGACGAACTCGTTTCTGCGAAAGAGAAGGAGATATTGACCGTATAATGAATGTCTTGGAATGCTGTTGGTGAATATTCACCCGCTGCCCAGGCATATTCATTAAATTTTTAGGAACATTTTCTCTTGAATTTACTATCTTTGCATCGTTATGATGATGAGCACACGATTTTATTCATTCGGATTTTATTTCTTTTACCGCGGCAGGTAGAGGACCGGACGAGCGTGTGCAGGGATATTCAGAAAAAAGATAGATGAATATACGGCTGTCCGGTGCTTTTCCGGGCAGCCTTTTTTATAAACGAACAAGACAAACATGACAAAAGTCGCGATACAAGGCTATCGAGGTTGCTTCCATGAGCAGGCTGCGAGGGAGTTTTACTCCGCGAGAGGGAAGGAGATTTCCATAGTGGAATGTCCGACCTTCGAAGGGCTGTTCAAGGCTGTGGATTCCGGTGAGGCTCAGGCTGCCGTGATGGCCATCGAGAACACGATTTCAGGAGGACTTATCCCCAATTTCGAACTCTTGAGATCCCACTCCTACAAGATCAAAGGCGAGGTGTACATCCCCATACATCAGAACCTTATGGCACTGCCGGGGCAGGACATCCACGACATCAAGGAGGTGCGGACGCACTACATGGCCATCAACCAGACCCGTCAGTTCTTCGAACGCAACTGCCCGTGGATCACGATGGTGGAGTCTGAGGACACGGCTAAAAGCGCTATAGACATCGCCTCAGAAGGATTGAAAGGAGTCGGGGCGGTCGCCTCGGAACTGGCGGCTGAGCAGAATGGTCTGGAGATTCTGGCTCGCAGCATAGAGACTTACAAACAGAATTTCACCCGCTTCTTGATTTTGGACGATGCCCTGACGGTTCCCCGCCGCGAAATCAACAAGGCATCGCTATGCTTTACCCTGCCTCACAAGCCGGGCTCTCTGGCTCAGGTGCTTACGATTCTCTCGTTCTACGAGATGAACCTCACAAGAATCCAATCCCTGCCGATTCCAGGTCAAGAGTGGCAGTACTTCTTCTATGCGGACATCAAGTTCGCGACCTATGGCCGTTACCGTCAGGCCTTGAGGGCGGTAAGACCCCTGATGGAGGGACTTAACATTTTAGGCGAATATAAATCTTCAATATCATGATCATTGAACCTGCAAAAAGGACATTGTCTGTCAAGGAGTATTACTTCTCCCGTAAACAGAAGGAGTTAGATGCACTGAATGCTGAGCGCGCGGCGCGTGGTGAGGACAAAATCATCAGTTTGGGAATAGGCGCTCCTGACGGGATGCCTCCTAAAGATGCAATTGACGCTTTGGTCGAGGCGGCTCCGAAGCCGGGGAATCACGTGTACCAGAGTTACAAAGGGCTTCCTGAGTTGCGTCAGGCGTTTGCTGACTGGTACTCACGCTATTACGGTGTGACTCTGAATCCAGACGGAGGCATCCAACCGCTTGTCGGATCCAAGGAAGGAATCTTTCTGATTTCGATGACATTTGTGAATCCGGGCGACAAGGTCCTGATTCCGGACCCAGGCTATCCGACCTACACCTCATCTTCAATGTTGGCGGGAGCGAAGATTGTCACTTACGATCTGAAAGAGGAGAATCATTGGTGGCCTGATTTCGATGCCCTTGAGAAGATGGACCTGGAAGGAGTGAAGGTGATGTGGACGAATTATCCGAATATGCCGACCGGAGCGAAGGCCACACCTGAGCTTTACCAAAGGTTGGTGGATTTCGGGTTAAAGCATAAGATCTTGATTGTGAATGACAATCCATATTCATTCATCCTTTGTGGGAAGCCGGTTTCCATCCTGGCCGCAAAAGGGGCCGAGAAGTGCTGTCTGGAGCTGAACTCGCTGAGCAAGTCGCACAACATGAGTGGTTGGCGAATCGGGATGGTCGGTGGAGATCCGGAGATGATCACTGAGATTTTGAAGGTTAAGAGCCAGATGGACTCCGGAATGTTCAAGCCGTTGCAGCTTGCGGGAATAGAGGCGCTGAACCAGAGTCCGGAGTGGTTCGAGGAACTGAACTCTGAATATGTCCGCAGACGTGTTGCGGCAGGTCGGATCTTTGACACTCTCGGAGTGACTTATGACCACGACACTGCCGGGTTGTTCCTTTGGGGACGTGTGCCGTCCAAGTACGCTGAGAGCGGAATGACTGCCGGAGAGTTGATTTCAGAACGCGTTCTGCATCAAGCGGGTGTGTTCATCACTCCGGGATTCATATTCGGAAAGAACGGCGACAATTACATCCGCGTTTCACTTTGCGCGAAGCCGGAAGTACTTGATCGTGCTAACAAAAAAATAGATGAAGTTATTGATAAGATCATTTAGACGGGGGCACTTCGATTCGGGCACTTCGGCAAAGTCACTTCGATAAGGTCACTTCGACAAGCTCAGTGACCGGAGTTATTTGCTCAGTGACCGAATCGAACGGTTGCTGAGCCTGTCGAAGCACCAAAGCTGTAAAATGTAATAAAAGTATGATAGTAGGAGTAATAGGTCTTGGATTGATCGGCGGATCAATGGCCATCGACTTGAAACGCAGAGGCTTTGCCCGGATGGTTCTCGGAGTCGAGGCTGATCCCGTGAACGCCGCCGCTGCCGAAAAGATGGAACTGGTCGATGAGATTGTTCCTTTTGAGGAGTGTGTCCGCAGATGTGACATCACGGTGATTGCGATCCCGGTCGGAGCGGCGGTGAAGATGCTGCCGCAGGTGCTTGACATATTCAAAGAAGAAGGAAACGTGAAGAAGATCGTGATTGACACATGCTCCACTAAGAGCAACATTGTCCGCGCGGCGCATTACCATCCACTCCGCGGTCGCTTTGTCGCGACGCACCCGATGGCCGGAACTGAATATTCAGGACCTTGGGCCGCAATGCCGAACCTCTTCGATGGCCGCGCCTGCATATTCGCAAATGCTGAAGATTCTGATCCGCAGGCGTTGAAAGTCGTTGAGGAATTGTATGATGCGCTGAACATGCGTCCGCTTTTCATGAATGCTGACAGCCATGACGTGCACACAGCCTATGTCTCGCACATCTCGCACGTCACTTCCTTCGCGCTGGCACTTACGGTTCTTGAGAAGGAAAAGGATGAGAAGCACATTTTTGACCTGGCATCGGGAGGTTTTTCGTCGACCGTCCGGTTGGCGAAGAGTTCCGCCGAGATGTGGACTCCGATCCTGAACCAGAACCGGGACAATGTGCTGCACGTCATTGATACCTACCTCGAGAAAATGAGACTATTCCGCGACGCGATCGCGGACTACGACAACGATCGCATCACCGAACTCATTCATGAAGCTAACAGGATTAAAAAGATTTTGAGATAGTTATGGAACGTACACTTGACATCATCCCCGTCTCAGAGTGGGGATTCTTCGACGAGAGCATTCCCCCTCTTGTCATCGCAGGTCCTTGCAGCGCCGAATCCGAACTGCAGGTCATGATGACCGCCAAAGGTCTGCACGAATTTGGCATTCATGTTTTTAGGGCTGGAATATGGAAGCCTCGCACTCACCCAGGATCCTTCGAGGGTGTCGGCACTCCCGGTCTGAGATGGCTCCAGAAAGTGAAGAATGAATATGGAATGAAGGTCTGCACGGAGGTAGCCAATGAGAAGCATGTCTATGAGTGCCTGAAGTATGGCATCGACATGGTCTGGATCGGAGCCCGCACGACGGCCAATCCTTTCCTTGTGCAGGAAATCGCCGAGGCGTTGAGGGATACAGAGATTCCTGTTTTGGTGAAGAATCCGGTCAACCCGGACATCGACCTCTGGGTCGGGGCTCTTGAGAGGCTTAACCGTGTGGGCATCAGGAAACTGGGCGTTATACACCGCGGTTTCTCCACCTCGGAGAAGATTCCGTACAGGAACCTTCCGGGCTGGCAGATGGCAGTTGAGCTTCGCACCCGTTATCCTAAGCTTCCGTTCTTTGCTGATCCGAGCCACATGGGCGGCTCCAGGCAGTATCTCAAGGAATTGTCACAGAGGGCGATGGACCTGGGACTTGACGGGTTGATGATCGAGTCCCATTGCGATCCTTCGTGCGCCCTGAGCGATGCCAAGCAGCAGTTGGTCCCGTCTGATCTTAAGAATCTCCTTGAGAGCCTTACTGTCCGCCAGAAGGTCACCAATGACAAGGAATATAATGAAGGCATCGAGCAGCTTCGCTCGCAGATTGACGTGATCGACGAGAATCTTCTGATGGCTCTTGGCTCCAGAATGGAGATATCCCGCAAGATTGGCGAGTTCAAGAAGGCTCACAACATCGCCATCGTCCAGGCCTCCCGCTGGGACAGCATCCTATCCTCGATGATTGAGAAAGGCAAGGACTACGGCCTCTCCGAAGACTTCGTCACCGCCTTCTTCACCGCCATCCACGAGGCCTCCGTCGCAGAGCAGAACAAAATTCTGGAAGGGTAGGTGTTACCGCTGATGAGGCGAAAGGGAAACCCCTATGGCGAATTTTGCACGTTACCAAAATTCGCCATAGGGGTTTCCCTTTCTTGTTCCCTGTCACTGAGTCGTTGGTCACTGAGCTTGTCGAAGTGATCCTGTCGAAGTTAGTCTGTCAGTGTCGAAGAGAGCCTGCCAGCTAATCCTCCTAAACAACCTTCCAGCCGTCGATGCGGCGGTTTGCGGTTGAGAAGTTGACTCCGATTTTGAATATCCTCCTCGGGTCGTCGGCGAACGGGCGGGCGTAGCCTCGCTCCTCAATCTGGGCGAGGGCTTCGTCCGGGGTGGAGTCGGTCTTGATTTCGATGACATAGACGTAGTCCTTGGTCTTGATGAGGATGTCAATGCGACCGTTGGAGGTCGTGCGCTCTGTCTCAACATATTCCCCCATCAGCTCGATGATGATGTACATCGCGTACTGGAAGTCCTTTTCGCAGTCGGCCTGGATCTGGTAGTTGGTTCTGGCAAAGAGGGCGTCAAGGCGGGTCATGAAGCTTTCCGGGTTGCCACTGCGGATGTCTCTGGTCATGCGCGAGATGAGCATCATCGGGGTCTCGGAGCCCACTGGGGTGTAATACGGCATCAAATAGTTAAGGAAACCATGCTTCACCTCCCTATTCGGAAATCCTAAGTGATAAATCTGGAAATCCTCATCGTAGCCCTTGATGGTAAGGTAGCCGCTCTGGTAGAGGAGCGGGACGGGGTTCAGGAACGCTGAGCTGATGTCAGTAAGAAGCGAGGAGTCTGCCTCCTGCTCCGACAGGCTCGTTATGTCGTACGAAGTGTTCTTCATTACCTTGACTAGGAACGATGGGGTGCCCGTCTCGAACCAATACTCCTTGAACTTCATGCTGTCAAATGTGTTCAAGAGGCTGAACGGATTATAGACCCCGATTGAATCTTCGCAGAAATGATAGCCATCGTACATCAGGGCAAGCTTCTGACGGCATTCATCGTCAGTGAGCCCGTTGGCCTCAGCGAGTTCCCTGACACTATCTGAGAAATAGTCTTTGAGATCTGCCTCTGAAATTCCGCAGATGTCCGTGTAACGAGCGTCCATTGAGATGTCCTTCAGGTTGTTCAAGTCACTGAACACGCTCATTTTGCCAATCTTAGTAACTCCAGTGAGGAATCCAAAACGGATGTAACCGTCCTTGCCTTTCATCACACCGTAGAAGCCGCGGAGCGTCTCGCGCATCTTGTCTTGAAGCTCTGGACTGTCAAGATTGTCAATGACAGGTTTGTCATATTCATCAATCAGAATGACAACTTGGCGACCGGTCTTGTTGTAAGCGCACTCTATCAGGTTGTCGAAGCGGACTGGAAAAGTTTTGTATTTTTTTACAACTCCAAATCGTGATTCAAGGGTTTCTAATTGCCTCCCGATTTTATCATTCAAGGCTTCCATGTCAGTATAGCTGGCACCACTCAGGTCGAAATGCAGCACAGGGTACTCCGTCCAGTCCTTCTCCAGCGAAGCGATGGCCAACCCGTCGAACAGTTCCTTTTTCCCCTGAAAGTACGCCTCCATGGTTGACACCAGCAGACTCTTGCCGAACCGCCTCGGACGGCTCAGGAAGTAATACTGACCAGTCTGAGCAATCTTGTAAATGAGGTCGGTTTTGTCAATATAGACGAATCCGCCTTGACGAATCTTCTCAAAGTTCTGTATTCCAATCGGGTAAAGCATACACCTGTCCTTTTAGTTCATTCTCTACAAAGATATAAACTTTTCCCGACACTTCTATATCCAGATGTAACGGTGAAGGATAACTCTTTGAATATGTTGAATATAGGCATGCGCCTTGTGTTGGCCTCCGCACATGACGGCAGGAAATATATTTTTGAATTTCAATGTGTTATCCTCCACTGTTGTTTTACACAATCGATCTGATCATGTCCTCGACGCATTTTCGCTTTTGTTCCATTCCAGGATGGACGTAAAGGTTCAGCGTGGTGCTGACATTGGCATGTCCTAGAATCGAGCTCAGGGTCTTGTAGTCGCATTTGCTTTCAACGCACCGTGTGGCGAAAGTATGCCGCAGGCCGTGGAAACGGCGCATCGACAAGCCAAGGACGGAGGCTACTTTCTTGAAATGGTTGCGCATCGTTTGAGGCTCGGTCGGATTAGTCTGGCCGGAAATCACGAAACACTTGTCAATTGAACCTTTTGAATATTCGGAAAGAATGACGGCGAGATCGCTGATGACCGGGATATCCCGATAAGAACCTGCTGTCTTGGGGTAGTCGAGGGTGAGCTCCGACCGTTTGGGACCATCGTCAACCACATATATCCGGTGAACTGTCCGCCTTATCCGGATGGTTCCGGTCTTGATGTCAACATCCTCCCATTTCAAGGCGCAGACCTCACCTATTCTCATTCCGGTGAAAAGGCAGAGCTGAAGCCCAAGGTTGTATTTTCCAGGGTGAGAGGACAGGTAGTCAAGCATTCGCTGTTCCTCGCAGACGGAAAGCACGTCCGTCTGGCGCTGCATTCTTGGGGTCGGAAATTTGACCTCTATTATTCTGTGAGCGATCCAGCCGCGCTTCTCCCCGAACTTGACGAGCATCTTAAGGACTATCAGCATTCCTTTGACTGTTGTCACATTCAGACCATCTTTTATTTTGGAATCCACCATTTTCTGCACGGAACGAGCCGTCACATCATTGAGGCTCTTGAACCGTGGTTCAAGATGATTTTGAATGATAAGCGAATAAGCAGCCATTGTGGAGGTCTTGACATACCGCTTTTTTTCTTGTTTCCACAACCGGCACACTTCGCGAAATGAAATCTGTGTCATTGTTTAAAAATTTATAAGTTAAAAGAACAAACAATGAATTTAATGATAATGCCAGTTCAAAACATAGGGAAATCGTTAATAATTATGCCCTAAAAACTTATAACGATAAAGTTAATCGGGCTGTTTTTCTTAAAAGTTTTCGCCAATTTGTTGCTATTTCAAGAAAATGTAATTATCTTGTCAGAAGTTCATGGTTTTTCGGCATAACAAGGCTGTCCGTATGATTTCACCTGTTTGTGCCGTTACCTTTGAGCAGATGTGGCGGTATTTGTTGTTTAGGAGTTGTTTTCAAATCGATTGTCTATGACGGACGCTTACAAAATGGAAAGTGTTGCAGACCTCCTTACAGGCGGTTGTTTAGAGTTTGTTTATGAAAAACAGCCCGTTGAAACGATATAGTTTATTTTTTTTAATGTGTCAAATTGTTAGTTTTATGCCCGATTTATTAACTGTTTAGTTAATGCAATCTTTTGAGCATTGAATATAACGATTGCATAAAACGATAAATGATAGATATAAATTCACTATGACAGGTACATTCAATAGTTGGAATTGTCAGAATATTTTATTTTTTTTGTATGTGGGTTTGGCATTTGGTTTTGTGACAGAGCCGCTTTCGGCAGTGCCAGGGAACAATGAAGGCCCCGTGGTATGAGTAAGATTGAAATATAGAACGTAGGATTACTATTATCAATATTCAATAATCGTTAAGTTTAACAAAAGTTTTAAGCTTATGGGTAAAAAGTTATTTACAATCGCGCTGTGCCTGTTCATCAGCATAGGTGCAGCATTGGCCCAGACAATCAAGGTGTCCGGTACGGTCACGGATGCGGCCAACGGCGAACCCGTTGTGGGCGCTGCGGTGCAGCTCAAGGGCAGTACAAGCACTTACACCTTGACAGATGATCTTGGAAACTACCAGCTTTCAGTTCCGTCCAACGGGACTCTGTCTGTAAGCTGCCTCGGCTTCCTTCCTACGGAGATGCCAGTCAGCGGCCGAACCCTTTTGAACATTACGTTGCAGCCAGACACACAGACTCTTGATGACGTCATCGTGGTTGCTTACGGAACAGTTCGCAGGGAGGCTAACACCGGTTCGGTGGCATCCGTGAAGAACGAGCAGCTCGCCCAGGCCCCGGCCACATCAGTTGATAAGATGCTTTCCGGTAAGATGGCCGGAGTGTCCATCACCTCCGGTTCCGGTCAGCCTGGTTCAACCTCTACAATCCGTGTGCGCGGTACCTCTTCAATCAACGCAGGTAACGAGCCTCTTTGGGTGGTTGATGGCATTCCTGTGATGTCAAGTGACTACCGTCAGCTTTCTGCGGTCGGTGTCGGTGGCGGTTCGTCATCAACTTTCCTCAACCCTAACGACATCGAGTCTATCACCGTCCTCAAGGATGCGGCCGCCGCTTCTGTTTATGGTTCCCGCGCAGCCAACGGTGTCATCCTCGTGACCACCAAGAGCGGAAAGAGCGGAAAGGCAAGATTCACCGCGAGGGCGAAATTCGGAGCCCAGCAGCTGATCAACGACAACAACCTCCGTCCTCTCACCGGCGAGGAACTTCTTGAATATAGAAGAGTCTGCGCGGTCAACGCCGGCTACAATCCGGATGATCCTACATCCCAGTACTACTTCCCTTACACCTTGCTCAAGGATGGGACCACGAATTGGTACAAGGAACTCACCAGGATGGGCAGCATGCAGGAATATGAGGTCAACGCCACCGGTGGAACCGACAAGGCTTCCTACTACTCATCCCTCGCTTACCACAAGAACAAAGGCGTGTTCTACGGAGTTGACTATGAGCGTTTCACCGCCCGTGTGAACGCTGACGTTAAGCTCACGTCCAAGCTCTCTACAGGAGCCAGGATCAATGCCAGCCTTTCCGACTCCAATTCGGGACAGATGGGTAACCTTTACTATTCCAACCCTCAGTATGCGATGTGGGGCATTCTCCCTTGGACACCGCTGCGTAACGAGGACGGCTCGTTCAATGTGAAGATTCCTGAGAACTCGAACACCAACCCTCGCGCCAACGCCGAGTACGACATCTACAATGACAAGGATTATAGGCTCCAGGGATCTCTTTACCTTGAGTGGAAGCCGATTCCTCAGTTGTCTTTCAAAACCACGGATGGAATTGAGTTCCTTTATGAGTCGTCCAAGCAGTACTGGGCTCCCGAGACAAACGAGGGTTCCACTACTCTTTGGCTGATCGGAACAAAAGACATTCGTTACACGACATCCAACACCATCACTTATGATGACAAGTTCGGTGATCATTCCGTGCGTGTCCTTGTCGGGCAGGAAGCGATGACAGACACCTATGACTACCTCGGTGGCCAGTCGCCTAACGTCGACCCTCTCATCCCTTACCCTACGACATCAACAGCTGCGCAAGACGAGGTTCTCTACAACTTCTCGGAGGAGTCCATGCTTTCCTTCTTCGGTGTCGCTGACTACAACTATCTGAACAAATACTATCTTCAGGCCTCCCTCCGCGCTGACGGAAGTTCCCTTTTCGGATCGGACAACAGATGGGGCGTGTTCTGGTCAGTGGGTGGCTCATGGAACATCTCTAAGGAAAATTTCATGAGGAATTCAAACCATTGGCTCAGCGCCCTGAAACTCCGTGCCTCCTATGGTGTGAACGGTAACAACAACATCTCCGCATACAGGGCTTACGGAATCTATACGACAGCCACTTACGCCAACCTTGTCGGAATGGTTCCGTCAAGGCCTGCCAACCCGGAACTCTCATGGGAGAAGAACAAGACTTGGAACGTAGGTCTTGACTTCGGATTCTTCGATGACAGACTAACTGGTAGCGTGGATGTTTACCAGAGAAAGACCGATGACATGCTTCTTTCAAAGCAGGTGCCTTACACAACCGGTTTCGCGTCCAACTTCATGAATATCGGTTCCATCCGCAACCGTGGTGTCGAGTTCCAGCTTGAGGGGGTTCTTCTCCGCAAAAACGACTGGCTCTGGACCGCCGGCTTCAATGTGGCGTTCAACCGCTCAAAGGTGCTTGATCTCGGAGATTCAGAGTTCCTTTCAGT
>DCMG01000101.1:20552-21948 GCA_002321335.1 Bacteroidales bacterium UBA1628
GTGAAAGACAAGAGCCTCTACACTTTCTACCTTCGTGACTGGTATGGTGTCAATCCTTCAACTGGCGCTGGTCTCTGGTACGACGAGGATGGAAAACTGACCTCTGATGTCAACAAGGCCCGCTACGTCTATAAAGGATCTCCGGAACCAAAGGCAACGGGTGGCTTCAACACCAGCCTTTCTTGGAAGGGCTTCAACCTCTCAGCCTTCTTTGAGTTCGTCGCCGGCAACAAGGCTGTCGCCTCCAACACCTACATTGATGACGGTTACGACATGACCACGAACTCTTCCACCGCAGCCCTCAACTACTGGAAGAAGCCAGGTGACACAGGCGTTACCCCTAAACCGGTAGCAGGTCAGCCAGGACGTTATTTTGTTGGCTACTCTACCAGATTCCTTCAGGACGGCAGTTACCTTAGGATCAAGGATGTGACCTTGTCCTACAGTCTCCCTGAGATCGCTCTTAAGACTATCGGAATGAAGGGGGTAAGAGTTTACTTGAGTGCGCTCAACCCTTACACATTCCACAACCTGATGGCTCTGGATCCTGAAATCGGCCCTATGGGCTATAGCCTTGGCGCCGCCCACTCAATGGTCAAGACATTTGTCGGTGGTGTTGAATTATCATTCTAAAAAGAACGGGAATTATGAAAAGAACACTTTTATATATTTTGGGTGCCGCCGCCCTTCTCAATGTGACAGGATGTGATAAGGATTTCCTCACAAGGGAGCCTAAGCTCGATCAGAGTACCGAGTTGACATTGGCGACCTATGATGGTCTTAGAAACGCCACATTCGGGGCCTATTACTACCTGGCTTCCACCGGTTGGTACGGAGCCGACTGGATTCTCGATGCCGAGATGCGTTCCGGCAACGGTAAAAAATCCTCTTACAAGAACTCCGGCCGCTGCGTTCAGCCTTACACCTGGAACTACACGGAGGACAACACTTCAGCCATGTGGGCATACTGCTACTACACCGTAGCGATGGCCAACAACGTGATTGACAATCTTGAAGGTAAGGAGACGGCTGAGGTGACCACTCAGGATCTGAACAATCTCAAGGCAGAGTGCCTCTTCCTCAGAGCATTCAGCCACTTTGAGAACGTCCTCACTTTCGGGCAACCTTATACCTATGTCGTAAAGAACGACAAGGAGAGTCTTGGCGTCCCTTACATCTACCACACCGATCCTGCCGGCAAGCCTGCAAGGGAGACTGTGGTTTCAAACTACGAGAATGTTGTGAAAGACCTTCTTGAGGCCGAGAGCATCATTGACCCGGCATACGTTCATGAGGGCACTGCCGATCCGGCGGCCACAGTCAACATCAACACTATCCGTGCCTTGCTCTCAAGGGTTTATCTCTACATGGGAGAATGGCAGAAGGCTGCTGATTA
>DCMG01000073.1 GCA_002321335.1 Bacteroidales bacterium UBA1628
ATGTCCTGTCTCCCGTCAAGGTTATCTGCATCATGAACTACGAGGACAATCATCCGAACTCCCCGGAAGGAAAGATCCTGTACCATTATCGTCTTCAGGAGGTCGAGACGGTCGAGCCGTTCGGAGATCGGATGTCATTCTATCTGTTGGAGTTGCCGAGGATAATGCGGTACACTGATGAATATGACAGCCCAGTCGCGGCATGGTGCAGGATATTCAGGAATTTCGCTATATTTGCGAAGTCGAGGTTGGAGAAAGATGCCGAGTTTGACAGGTTGGAGCGTGCGATGCGCGTGAGCGGCCTAGACGACAAGGAGATTGACAATTATTTCAGTGATATGATGACAGAAAAAGAGATGCGTCCGTACATCGAGGGAGCCGAGCAGCAGGGTTATCGCAAAGGTTTCAAGGCTGGAGCCGAGCAAGGCAGAGTTGAAGGAGTTGAGCAAGGAATGGCCAAAGGAATAGAGAAAGTCGCCAAGTCTTTGTTGTCATTGGGCATTCCGATTGAGCAGATTGTGATTGCTACCGGCTTGTCTTCCGAGCGGATTGAGACTTTGCGGCAGAGTTAAGCGATCTCCACGATTTTAGTGCGGTGAGTGATAATAAATGAATTATGCCTTTGTTGGCAATTGACCGACAAAGGCATAACCAAAGAATTTGTTTTGAATTGTTTGAGCTGTTATTTGAGGGACATAATCTTCAAACAAACAAAATCAAAACAATTGCGACTATTTGACCAAGAAACCTACAATTTCCCTTCTACTTGACAGTGAATCCGACAGGCTCACCGGAGGCGGAGTCGGTGGCGACCCAGAGGTGGAAATCGCCGGACTCCACTACATATTCATTGTTGAGGTTCCAGAATGCGAGGTCGGTGATCGGTAGCGAGAACTCAACGACCTTGGACTCCCCGGCATTCAGGGTAACTCTTTGGAAGCCTTTTAGTTCCTTGACTGGACGGGCGATGGAGCCGACGAGGTCACGCACGTAGAGCTGGGCGACTTCTGTGGCGGCATATTCACCGCTGTTCTTGAGGGTGACTTTGATTTTGATCGTGTCGGCGGCGGAATATTCACGGCTGTCGATGGACAGGTCTGAATATTCAAAGGTGGTGTAACTCAAGCCGTAGCCGAACGGGAAAAGAGGCCCGTAACCGCTGTCGAGGTAGTAGGAGGTGCAGCCGTTGGAGGTTTGACCGGCCTTGAGAGGAAGATCCATGAGGAGGGTTTCTGTGCCGGTGTTCGGACGGCCGGTGCTGAGGTGATTGTAGTACATCGGAGCCTGGCCGACTGTCTTGAGGAAGGTGGCAGGGGTCTTTCCTGAAGGTACTGACTTTCCGCTCAGGAGATCGGCGATAGCCTCGCCACCCATTGTGCCGGGGTGGAACGAATAGAGCATCGCGTCGCAGTTCTCAAGGTCTCGTCCGATGGTCAGTGGCCTTCCGGCCATCACGACCACTATGACTTTCTTTCCGGTCTGCTTCATCGCAGCTATCAGCTCACTTTGAGTACCTTGCAGATTGAGGTCGGAGAGACAGTGCGCTTCTCCGGAAAGGATCGCCTCCTCGCCGGCGAACACCACGATCGCGTCAGCCCTTGAAGCGGCGGCCTTGGCTTTGGCGATTCCGGACGTGCTTCTGTCGCGGCTGAAAGCGGTCCCCGGCTCGTAAATCACATTGTAATCCTTTTTGAGAGCCTCTAAAGGAGTGACGGAATGTGTTTCGTCTCCGTCAAACGCCCATGTGCCGAGCTGCTCGTAAGGAGCGTCGGCAAGGGGACCGGTCACGAACAAAGTCTTGACATTCTTCAAAGGAAGAGCCGCGTTGTCGTTCTTCAGAAGGATGGCGGATTCGATGGCGCTCAGTTTGGCGGCCTCAAGATGTGACGGGGCATAGAGTGTGTTTTCTGATGCCTTCTCGTCAACGTACGGGTTGTCGAACAGTCCGAGGCGGAATTTCAGGCGAAGGATGTTCCTGACAGCGTCATCGATCTGTTTCTCACTGATTTTCTTTTCCTTGACGAGTTCCTCAATGAAAGAAATGTAGCCGTAGGACATCATATCCATCTCGACTCCGGCGTTGACCGCCAGATCTGTGGCGTCCTTGAGGTCCTTGGCGAATCCGTGCATAATCATCTCGCCGGAGGAGTTCCAGTCGCTGACGATCATCCCGTCAAATCCCCATTCACCTCTCAGAATGTCCTGAAGAAGCCATTTGTTGCCTGTGGAAGGGACACCGTCGATGGTGTTGAACGAAGTCATCAGGGTCATCGCACCGGCATCCACACCAGCTTGGAAAGCAGGGAAATAGACGTTGCGCAGTGTTCTCTCAGAAATCTCGGCGGTGTTGTAGTCACGGCCACCCTCGGCGGCGCCATAGCCTACAAAATGCTTGAGGCAGGCGGCGATGGAGGTGGAATCTCCATTTCCTTGATAGCCACGGACCATAGCGGCGCCCATCACGGCATCAAGGTACGGATCCTCTCCGGAACTCTCGGCGATCCTGCCCCAGCGAGGATCTCTCGAAATGTCCAGCATAGGAGAAAAAGTCCATCTCACCCCACAGGAAGCGGCCTCGACGGCTGCCACACGGGCACCATTCTCAACCAACTCAGGGTCAAATGTGGCGGCAAGGCCAAGCGGAATCGGGAATATGGTCTTGAAGCCGTGGATGACATCCCTGCTAACAAGGATCGGAATCCCCAGACGGCTTCTTTCAACGGCGGCTTTCTGGACCCTGTTGATCTCAGCCGGATCCACACAGTTGAGAATCGAGCCGACCTCTCCTTTTTCGGCAGCCTCGGTCAGCCAATCCCCACCGGAAAGCTGGTTCATCTGCCCGACTTTCTCGTGAAGGGTCATCTGCGACAGAAGACCGTCAATCCTCTTCTCAGTCTCATCTTTCTCGGAGCAACCGCAGACCACAAGGGCGGCAGCCGCAGTCATAAGGTATTTGAATATTCTCATTTACAAATTCTTGCTTATTATGTCCAATCGTTCTTCGTAAATCTTTTTCAATCTAGCCACAGCGGCTTTGTAGGTCATCCTCTCATCTCCATTGACAATCGAACCACCGTTTTGTGACGCGTCTTCGGAAGGGTCCCACATCCTGAAATTCAGCTCGGCAGACGCCTGTAGGGCCTTCTCCATCTCGTCAATGTAGGCCGGAATTGTCTTTAGTTGCGGGAGCAACTCGTTCCACCGGGCTTTGACGGTAGACTTGAAATCAGGATCATCGAACAGTCTTGCGTACCAGAAGGAATCACTATTGACCAAACCGGTTCTTGCCCGTGGAGAGACGTTGTAGGACAAGGTTCCCCAGTCGAAATCCCATAGAGGTCCCGCTGTCAGTTTTCCGCCGGCGCTCTTGTGAAGGTACACGCTTCCCGGATTGCCAAGCTCGTGGTTGACCATTACCTCGAAAACTATCCAATAGTCAATGAAAGACTTGACATCCAGATATTTGGCGTAGCCGTTAGCCTCGTCATTGAAGCCCTCTCCGTAGATTGTCTCGGAAACCGTCCTGACATATTCCTTGATTTCGCTGAGCATCAAGTCGGTGAGGCCGTCGTCATAATCCGGGTATTTTATTCCGAAAGGGATGCCGTCATGCATCTGGATGCATTTCCCCGGAGTCTGGATCCATTGGATCTCATTGTCGAAGTGGAAATCGCATTCCAGAAGGAATCCGTCCTCGCAAGGCACCCGGTTGCTGTCCGCGCGCACCTGCTCGATCAGCAGGTAGTTTCCGACGTGCTTCCCGTTCATCACAAGCTCCACGCTCTGGCAATGCGGAGTCCAGTCCAGTGAAGTCATCGAACCGATCTTGTAGGCTATCAGGTTGCGCATCAGCGTCCTGTCCATAAAGTTGGCCAAGAGGATCCACCGTTTGTGCTTCGGCAGCCCGAAAAGGGATTGCTTTTTGTCAAACTTGATGAGATAAGGCTTTTTCGCCCACGCCCAGGTCGTGTTCCCGCGTCCACGGATGGAGCACTGCACTTCGCCCAGATTGTCAAAATTGCCCATCCCATTTATCTTGAAGACGGCTTTCAGGTAGTCCTCCTTGGACACAACCTCTTTACCGTCCTCCGTGTCGACATAGACCACGGGCAGTCCGGTCCGGACCTTTATCCTGCCGTCGAAGCCATTGCTCTTGACAGTGAAGGGTTTGGAATATACCATCGTGCCCTGCGGCAGTCTCATTGCAAACCGGACGTTCTCCTCATAGCCATCGCTGACTCCAAGATCAGCGATTGTCACTGAATATGTCCCCTCACGCTCTGCAGGAGAAATCTCTGTCATTCTGAATATGTCTGGCTTAGAGCCGTCCTGAAGCCTCAGCGACACGGCGCATCCTGAACTTTCCACATTGTGGTTGAATGAATATCCCGGCTCGTCCACCATGAACTCCACAGTGGCTCGGCCTTCGTCATCCATTGTGACAGAGGACTGTAATAGCGTGATGGAGCGGAACTCGGCCACGGACCCCTTCTCCTCCTTGCCGCATGAAAAGACGGCAAGAAGGACAAGAACAATTAACGAATGTCTGGACAAGGATTTCATCTTACTATCGCTTCTGGAAAACCCTCACGTAGTCAATCTCGTAAGTGGCCGGCAGGCAACTCTCATCGACTCCCATCGCACCGCCCCAGTTGCCGCCCCAAGCCAGATTCAGCTTGAGGTAGAATGGGTTGTTGAACGGCCATGTGTCGTAGTTGCCCTTGCCGTCGTTCTTGAATGTCAAGTGAACCTCACCGTCAAAGATGAAGTCCATCTTTTCGGCCGTCCATTCCAGAGCGTAGGTGTGGAACTCTGACTGTGAGCCCTTTAGAAAGAACTCGTGGGTTTTCTGAGTGTTCTTAGGGTGGTTGTAGGCAGTGCAGTGGATGCTGGAGGAGACATATTCTGCGTGATAGCCGACCTCTTCCATTATGTCGATCTCACCGTCCGCTGGCCAGGCCTTGAAATTCTTCGGCATCATCCAGAAAGCAGGCCAGGTCCCCTTACCTTTAGGCAGTTTGAGCCGCGCCTCGAAATAGCCGTAGGTCCAGGATTCCTTGGTGTTCATCCTGACAGACCGTATCTTGCCTCCGATCTTCTGGGCGGTGATCTTGAGTGTCCCGTCTGAGACCTCGGCGATTTTCACACCGTTATAGAGTCCGTCGGCGACATAGTCCTGAAGCTCGTTGTTGCCCCAGCCACTGTCTCCGGTCTCGTACCACCATTTGTCGGAATCCGGTGTGGATGAGCTGCTCGTGTTGAACTCGTCCTGCCAGACCAGTTTGTAGCCGGCCGGGATGTTCACTCCGTCCTCCTTGCAGTCTTGCCTGACACTTACGGTTTTTCTTGACGATCCGAATCGGAAAGTCAGGACGGTCTCACGGGCATCTCTCGTAAAGTTCTCTGTGAGAGAAATCTTCACGGTAGAGTTTCCAGACAGCCCTCCGCTTGGGGAGACCGTGCACCAGTCCGCTGCTCCTGAGGACACGCCCCATTCGCAGTTGGCTGTCACGTTGATCTTTATCTCGCTCGCCTCGTATGACGCAGTCAGTCCTTCCTTGTCCGTTGTGAGTTCAGGAACCACTTCCGGATCGCTGGAGGAGCCTCCGCATGAAGATGATGAAAGGGCTGCCGCCGCTGAAAGCGACAGCAACCCAAACGCAAGATATTGAAATAATCGTTTCATTATATTCTTACACTTACTTATGCTCCTGCAGACAGATTTTTGTCAGAGAGACTGTCGTTCCTGCGGAGCATCTGCCAAGGTCGATGAAGAGGACCGCTTTGTCGTAGTCCACGTCCGGAGCCAGAGCTTCAATCCTGAAGGTGGCTGACTCTCCGGCCTCTACTGCGAAATCATTGACATAGAATGCTGCATGGTCATTGTCATTGCCTTCCCAAGCGAGCTTGAAAGTCATCGCAGGAATGTCCTGATCGGCCTCCACAGTCACACAGAAGTCATAAGTCTTGGACGCTGACATCGGAATGTCGGTGTGGAACACGGTCTGTCCCTGCCATTCACTGCCTCCGATCCCCTCAGGAATAACGACTTTAAGTCCATTGCCCTCAAGGCTTTCTGTCTCAGGGTTCAGTCCTCCGGACCAATCTGCGGCAGAATACCAGTAGGTCATGCTGACGCCTGCACTCTTCCAGAGGTTTCCAGGACCGTCCACATCGAACACTAAAGCGGGCTTCGGTTTGTAGATGTACTGCCAGGATATTCCGCTGAAATTAGCTACGAGCACGAGCTTGTCCTCGGTGTTCTCTGTGATGACGTAGGTAGGATTGGTGACAGACTCATTGTTGGCCACGTAGCCGATGACTACTCCTTCCGGGAATGTAAGAACATCCCCGTCAAGGGTATAGGTAGACTCCTGAACGGTCCAGTCGATGTCGTAGTCCTCGCTCTGGGCTGTACCTAGGCCGATGGCTGTGACATCCTTGTTGATGTAGATCTTGCCGTCAGCGCCAGGGTTGAATACGTACTTGCCGTCAGCGTAGAAGGTGATCTCGTCATCGTAAAGACCGAATCCGGCCTTCTCGTTAGGACCGGCGGCCCACCATCCGGCAGGGTTTGACTGATTCTCGCCACATCCGAGGTGTCCGTTGGCCTCAGAGTCAAGCACCCATGTCTTGCTGGTCTTGCCGTAAAGAGGGTCGGTCACATCTCCGCCGGCAGAGCCTTCCTTGACAAACTCGTAATGCCAAGCGATACCGTCAGGATTGGCAGAGGTTTTTAGGTTGGCCACAAGCTTAAGGCATTTCTTCATGTCAGCCGGCTTGCTTTCCAAGACGAGGTAACGTGGGTCATCAAGTTCTGTCTGGTCAGCGATGTAGGACATCGGAGTTCCTTTCGGAAGAGTGATATAGATCTCTTCCACTCCAGCATCGTTCCAATTGCTTTCAACTGAATATGTTGTAGCGGTCTTTCCCCAAGGGACAAGGTAGTCCTCCCCTGTGGCAAGTTCGGACTTCACTCCGGAGTTGGCATTGACATAGACTTGTCCGTCACCCGGATCGTAGATGTACGAACCGTCCGCTCCGAAAGTGATTTTATCATCGTACAGACTCCAGTCCTTCTTCTCTTCTGCCCCGGCACTCCACCATTCGGTGCCGTTGCCGCCTAACGGGCCGCATCCGAAGTGACCAGCCACGGTGTGGTTCCATTCCCAAGTCTTGGTGGAGCCATCGCTGAGGGCCTTGATGTAAGGAGCAGGATCGAACGGATCACGGTAGGTGTTGTTCAGGCTGAACTCCACTATCTGCGAGCCGACGGAGATTCCGTGGGCGTTGTAGGCCTTCACTTCGACGGTATGCTTGCCCTCGTCACGGAAACGGAGAGAGAGTCCATTCCCGGTGTAGGCGTAGTTCTTTCCGGTTACTTTCGAGCCGTTTGCGTTGTCGATCGGATCGGTCGCTCCGACAATCCAGACAGGCACGACCCCGCTGTTGTTCATATTGAAGGTGACGTAGTTGGTCTCCTGGTTCACCTCAACCTGCACGTCAAAGTCAGCGGCTTGCGGAAGCTTCGCCTGATCCGGAGTGATGTAGTCCGGTGAACAGGCTGCCATAAGGGCAGCGGACATCGACAGTGCGATATATTTAAGTGTTGTCTTCATATTAATTCAAGATTAGTAGTTGTTTTGTACGAGGTTAGGATCCTTGTCAAGCTCGGTCTGAGGGATTGGCCAGTATTTCTTGGACTCGGTCCAGTCGTTCTGGCGGTACTCGTGATTTGAGGCCTTGAGGACTGACGCGGCCATTCCGGTTCGGATGAGGTCCCAGTAGCGCTTGCCTTCTCCGACAAACTCCTTGTGACGCTCCTGGATGATGTCCTCGCGGCTTACGCCGGTGTCCTGGCATTTCGCGCGGTCACGGATTTCTTTGAGATATTCAGAAGGATCCTGACCAAGGAGAACGGAGAGTTCTGCAGCGTTGAGCAGGGTCTCGGCGTAACGGTAAACCCTTTCGTTGTTGCCGTGGTTCATGTTCGGGTCACCGAGATAGCCATGGTTTCCGTTGTTGCGGGCGATGTACTTGAGGAGGAAGTAGCCGGTGTCCTCCCAGCGTCCGGTGTAGGAGGCTCCTGATTCCTCGGCGTATTTCGCAAAGTTGAGGATACCTCCGTCACGGCGGATGTCGGTCTCGTCATACATGTCGTAGGCAGCCTTGCGGACCGTGCCGAATCCCCAGCCTTCGATAAAGTCGGAACTTCCTTTGAGAGAAGGGATTCCGGTCAGGACAGAGAAGATGTTGCCACCTGTCGCGATAGGGGAGTCCCATGAACGAACTCCGCCTTCGGAGATGTAGTTGATCTCCCAGATTGATTCGGCGCACCATTCGCCTGCCTCTGTCCAGATTCCTGCGAAGTCGTCCACAAGGCTATATTTGCCGGATGTCTTGATCTCCTTCATGAAGCCGAGAGCCTTCAGGTATCTTGACTCGTCGTTCTGGTACATTACGGCCTCAGTGTAAAGCATATATGCCATCGCAAGAGTTACACGTCCCTCGTTACCTGCTGATGCTTTCATAGGAAGAACGTTCATCTCGAACACATTCTCAAGGTTTGTGACGATCTTCTCATAGACAGCGTCGTGGTCAAGCTGTTCGGCGAAATAAGGGGACTTCAGGTTCTCGTCATAGTAAGGAACATTCCCCCAAAGTTTCCACAGGACGTTGTAATAGAACGCCTTGAGCACGGTTGCCTCAGCCTTGTAGAGAGCCTTGGTCTCATCGCTCATCCCCGGAACGTTGTCCACATTCTCCAGAACCACGCAGCAGCGGTTGATTCCTGAATATGAGATGGTCCACATCTGGTTGCAGACATCGGTCGAAGTGGCCGTGTAGAAGTGGGTCTTCACCAGGATAGGCTGGTCTCCCTCATTGGAACCGCCGGCGTTGATGTCGTCGCCCATGATGTCGTAGACAAGGTGAAGGGCATCGTACTGATAGAAATAGTCGTACCACTCAAGCGGGTCGTAGGCTGCTGTAAGTCCCTGGAACATACGGGCCTCTGTGTTGAAATATTCACTCATCGGCTCGGATGCGTTGTGCTCCGGTGTGACAAAGTCTTCGGAGCAGGAAGAAATGGTCAGGATTGAAAGGGCGCAAAGCGCGAAAAATATCTTTTTCATCTCGAATCTCATTTTAGAAGTTGACATTTACACCGAAAGTGAATGTTCTGTTCTGTGGATAGACACCGCGGTCGATGCCTACCTCTGTGCCGTAGCCGGAGTTTCCTCCCGTCACCTCAGGGTCACATCCTGTGTACTTTGTGAGGGTGAACAAGTTCTCTGCCTGAACAAATAGTCTCAGTCTGGAGATGGCCACGTGTTTGGTCAGTTTGGTAGGTAGAGTGTAACCGAACTGTACGTTTCTTGCCCTCACGAAGGAAGCGTCTTCAACCCAGTAGTCGGAAGCTCTGTAGTTCTCGTTGGCGGAACTGAAAGCAAAGCGAGGATAACTGTTCGTGGAACCTTCTCCTGTCCATCTGTTGAGGATGCTCTTAGGAAGGTTGATGTAGTAGAGGTCGGTACGGCGGGAGACGTTGAATGCCTGTACCCCGAACTGTCCTTGGAGCAACATGCTGAAATCAAAGCCTTTCCATTCGAGGTTAAGTGAAAATCCCACTGTCCAATCAGGAATGCCCTTGCCGATCTTCGTGCGGTCGTCATCGTTGATAGTCCCGTCACCGTTGACATCCACGAAGCGGAAATCTCCGGCCTGTGCGTTCGGCTGAAGCAATGCGCCTTCGGAATTGGTGTAGGCAGCGACCTCAGCGGCGTTCTGGAACACTCCGTCTGTCTTCCATCCGTAGAAGAACGGGAACGGCTTTCCGACCTCACCTCTGGTCAAGGTGCCGAGCTTGTGGCTTGAGCAGCCGAGGAATGTGGCGTCATCGCCAAGGTAGGTCAGCTCGTTGTGGTTGTAGGAGGCGTTCAGTTTGATTCCGTAGTTGAAATCACTGATGTGTCCCCTATAGCCAAGGTCGATCTCGACACCTCTGTTGACCATATCTCCAAGGTTTCCTGTAGGAGCCGAGTCACCAGCGTAGGAAGGAACCGGCATTGACAGAAGCATTCCTGAAGTCTTCTTGTTGTAGTAGTCGATGGTGGCTGTCAGCTTGTTACCGAAGAAACCGAGATCAACACCAAGGTCGGTCTGAATGGACTGTTCCCACTTCACGTTAGGGTTAGCTAGTCCACTTGGCTTCACACCAGTCGAGATTGCCTCGGTTCCGTTGCCTCCCGATCCGAACACATAGTTGTTTCCGGAACTTGAATATACCGCATAGGTGAAGTCTCCTATGTTGTCGTTTCCATTGATACCCCAAGAGCCACGGAGCTTGGCGGTAGAGAGCCAATGAATATTCTTGAGGAAGTTCTCGTTCTTGGCATTCCAACCCAAGCTGAATGAAGGAAATGTACCCCATTTGTTGCTTGGGCCGAATCTGCTGGAAGCGTCACGTCTTACAGTCACCTCGGCCATGTAACGCTCGTCAAAGTTGTAGGATATACGTCCGAAGTATGAGATAAGGCTGTAAGGAATTGAATTCCAGCTGCCCCAACCGTTGCGGTCTCCGTTCTCCTGCTTGCCGAGGGTGTTGTTCACTGAGATCTTCCAAGTGTCGTAAGGGTACATCAGACCGTTGGCGCTCGCACCAAGGCTGGCTGATGTGCTGCGAAGGGCTGACTGTCCGAGCACGGCGTTGACGGTGTGCCTTCCGAAAGTCTTGTCGTACGCAAGGACGTTCTCGACCTGCCAGGTGTAGTATCTGTCCATTGTCTGTGAGGCGCTTGATCCGTAGTTGATCTTATCGGTCACGCTCTTGTTGCCGTCCTTGTCGTAGGTCTCCTTTTCGGTGATCGTGTCGTACTTGTAGGACTTGGACGTGAGGAAATATTCCTTGCTGTAGCTGTTGCCGTAGACGTAGGCGAGATCCAGGGAAACGGAGTTCCTGAACTTGAGGCCGTCGAAAAGGTTCAACTCTGTGTTGAGTCCTGCCACGATCTTGTCGGTGCTGCTGCGGCCGCCCGGCATGTCAAGCATGGCGATAGGGTTGGCCTGCTCGTTGTAGACTCCGGCGTCGGCGATGAAGTAAGGCACTCCAGCCGAGTTTCTGATGATGTAAGGATAGCCATCAGGGTAGAGTATCTTGTACTTCTCCTCCGTCTGCGCGTCGGCATAGATTGGATCCAGAGGAGACATTCCGAGAGCCGAGCCGAGAGGGGAGCCGTACTCGGAGTTCGTTGAGATGGAGGCGGATCTGATGTGTGCGTAGGAAATCTGGTTTCGGAACGTGAGTTTGTTCAGCCAGTTGCGCTCTTCGGTCTTGTCGAAAATCACAACACCGACATTCTCTCGTAGTGTCATTCTGTTATAATAAGACCGGTCGAAACTTCCACCGATTGTACCCTTGTTGGATAGATAGCCGCCAGAGATGCTGTAGTCAACCTTGCCGTTGCCACCGGAGACATTTACATCATGCTTCACGATAGGTGAGTTCTTATCGAATATGGCGTCAACCCAATCAGTTCCTTCTCCCAATGAATATGGATCATTGTAGATCGGGGCCTTGCCGTCGTTGAGCATACCTTCATTCATCATGATCGCATATTCAGTGGCGTTCAGGACGGTCGGCTTCCTCCAAGGATTCTGGAGACCGTAGGAGAAGTCATAGCTGACGTGCGTCTTCCCTTCCTTCCCTTTCTTTGTGGTCACAAGGATGACTCCGTTGGCCGCGCGCGCTCCGTAAACTGCTCCGGAGGCGGCGTCCTTCAGAACTTCGATACGCTCGATGTCGTTCGGGTTGATGAAGTCGATGCTGCCGGCCGGCATACCATCTACAATATAAAGTGGGTCAGAATTATGAATCGTTCCGACACCTCTGACTCTGACCTGGGATCCGGAGTCCGGAGAACCCGATCCTTGGGTGACGAGCACTCCTGAGGACATACCCTGGAGCATATTGTCAACCCTGGTTTGTGACTGGATCTTAAGATCCTCTGAGGTGATGCTTGAGATTGCAGCGGTAACGACGCTCTTTTTCTGGACTCCGTAACCGATCACGACCGTCTCCTCGATAGTCTGTGTGTCAGGCAAGAGGGTCACCTTCATGTTCTGTGTGGCGGGAAGCTCCTGCGGAACATAACTAATGAAGGTAAACTGGAGGATAGCACCTTGCGTGACTGTGATCTCGAAGTTGCCTTTGGCATCAGTCATGGTACCGTTGGTTGTACCTTTCTGAACTACCCCGGCTCCAATGAAACCAGCACCGTTCTCATCAAGCACGGTACCTTTGACACGGATGGATTGTGACCATGCGGTCGCTGATCCTATTCCGAGAAGACAGATGACTGTCAAAACGATCTGTTTTAGATTTTTGATGTTCATTGTTTCTGTGGGTTTGTATTGATAATAATTTGTTATAACGCATGTTATGCGGTTATTTCTCCACAAAAATATCAAGGAGAATCAGAAATAAAAAATATCTGAATAAAATAGGGGAATGATGAATATTATTGAATATGCAATTGGTTGAAAATAATTATGTTAAATGTTTATTAAAGACAAAATTAGTGGATTTTAAAATAATTATTGAACGTTTTAGAATTTTTTAAGTGGATATTTATTTGTGAATAGGAATAGGTGAACTATTGATTATTAATTATTTGGTAGAAAATTTTTGGCTTGATTTAAGTGGATAGTATAATTGTTATTATCAATAAATCGAATGATTTTTCGTCCACTTAATTGCCGATTTCCTTGATTTTCTCTTCGAAATTCTCTCTGTCCCCAAGAGCGGAGTTCTTAATCTGTGCCCTATAATTATAGATGGTGTTGACGGAGTATCTGAGCATAGAGGCTATGTCTGAGGATTGGGTGATTCCGAGCCGGATCAGGGCGAAAATCCGCAGTTCGGTGTTGAGCAATTTGCCTTTTTTAGGTTCTATCCTGGCATCCTCGCGGAGAAGCCCGTTGAACTCTTCCACGAACTTAGGGTACAATTTGAGGAACGCCTCGTCGAACATATTGTAAAACTCCTTCAGTTCCTTCTCGACATTGTTGGGTGATGAGGTTTCAGCGATCAGTTTGTCCAGATTCCCGGCCAAAGCCAGTTTGCGCACGCTGCTTTGGTAGGCCTTCATCTTGTCGATGTACTTCGAGCACATGCTCAGAAACAGCCCGATATATTCCTCCTTCGCTGCGTTCGCTTCTTTGAGCTCGCGGTTCATCTTCTTAAGCCGTTTGTTGAAATCCGCCAGTGTGTCGGAACTCTGCTTGATTTCCTTGTTCATCTCGGCTATTCTCCTACTGTACTCTATCTGTTTCCGGTAGAGTCTGAAAAGAGCAAATGATACTCCAAGAAGCAATAATGCCAATGCGGACATCACCACAAGCATATTCCTTGTCTTTTTTTGGTGAGTTTGCTGGATGTCAGAGTGGCTTTTCTGCACGGCAGGGAGGATCGCAGCGATCTGCCATTGGCGCAGCTTGGCATCGAATGCGATCGCATCCTCCAGAGAGAAACTGGAATATTTGAACGCTCGCGCGTAGTCCCCATCCTCGAATAAAGCGTTGGCAAGACTGAATAGCGAGGCGTTGTCCTTGGTCGCGGTCTTGATGTCAGCCATCGCTGAACGAATAAACCAGTTCTTCATCTCCTCCCTACGATTGAGCTGCTCGCAGATTCTTGCCTGGAAATATGCCAGGTTCGCATAGTCGTGGCTTGCGGGATCCATCCTTGAGAGTGAGTG
>DCMG01000070.1 GCA_002321335.1 Bacteroidales bacterium UBA1628
AGGATTGACCTGGGCGTCTTTTGAATATTCCCCCGCACGGTCATAGCACCACTCCCAGACGTTGCCGCTCATGTCGTATATTCCCAATTCATTGGCCTTGCAGGTCTTGACATCCTTGGATTTTGACTTCGCGTTGTCCACGAACCACATGGCATCATAGGCGTTGGAACCGCTGAAACCATAGTGACGGGACTTCCGCCCACCCCTGGCGGCATATTCCCACTCAGCCTCGGTCGGGAGACGGAACTTGCGTCCAGTCAAGGCGTTGAGCCGACTGATGAAAGTCTGGCAGTTGTACCATGAGACATTTCCGACAGGTTTCAGAGAATCTTCTAAATCGTTAAGATAAGGCACTGAACCCATCACGGCGTTCCAAAGGGCTACGGTCACCTCGGTCTCCCCTATCTCGAAATCGTCAAGGGTGACGGAGTGGGCAGGCTGCTCGTTCTCAGGAACAGAGAAGGCTATCTGTGGCGCGTCATAGTCGTTGAATCCCATCGAGAATGTGCCGCCAACGACCTTTATCATTTTGAATGTGACACCGCCTACAGTAAAGACCTCCGGCTTGGTGTCCGAAATGTCCACTTTCTCCCTGTCAACCACCGTACCGTTGACAGGTCCGAGAATCGCGTCAGTCAAGACATCTTCGGTGGGCTGTACAAGTCTGAAACCAACCTTGGCACGCTTCGTATGGCTTTCCACCTCCATCCTTTCCAGTACGGTACGCACAACTTTCCCGTCTTTATCAGCCGGTCCTTCAGGATTGACAGCCAACTCCATCGGCTTGAAATATTCATTGCCCGTGGAGCCCTCTGCCACAGCGTCATAACTGTCAAGGCACCACTCAGCCACAGACGTGAAATCCTTCCCGCTCTGAACCCTCTGGGCATATTCCCACTGAGCCTCGGTCGGAAGAATGAATATCTTGCCGGTGGCCTTGTTCAGTTTGCCGAGGAACTTGACGGCATCAACCCAAGACACCATATCAACCGGCGCGTCAGGGTTCTGCACCGAACTTGGATTATCGCCCATGACAGCAGTCCAAAGGGCCTGTGAGACTGGCTTTGCGCTGATGACAAATCCGTCGAGTGCCACCTCGTGGGGAATTCCGTTCGTGACCTTCCTGCGGTTGTCCGCGGAAAGGCCCATAGTGTAGTGTCCGGCCGGAATCTTTACCATATCAAACGTGACGTCCCCGACGGTATATTCCATCTGATAGTCAACGCCCTGAGGCTTCTGAACCGTTGTCTTGCATGCCGTGGCAGACAATGCCGCCGCCAAAACGGCAATCATATTTAAGAATTTATTCATTTTCTGCAATATTCTTAAAAATCACAATCTCAAATGTAATCAAAAACTTTCAATTTGAAAACACCGTCAACGAATGTTGCGGATTTTCCTGCGAAGGTTCTCCGGAAGGAGTCCGGCCAGATGTTCCCTGGCGCTCTGAGGCACGAATATTCTTTTCAAGGAAGCACCGTAAAACGCATCGTCTCCGATGAACTCAAGGCCGGCAGGGAGGGCGATCTCCTCCAACGATTCGCAGGCTAGAAACGCACCCGCGCCGATAGCCTTCAGTCCTTTGTTGAACTTCACCTTGTCCAGCGAGAAGCATTCCTCGAACGCCCCGTCCCCGATGGCGACCAACCCGGCCGGGCAACTTACCGACCTAAGTTCCCAACAGCCGAAGAAAGCGCCGTCTCCTATGAATATCAAGTCTTTAGGCAAACGTATGCTTTTCAGCCAGCCGCACTCGCGAAAAGCCTCGCGGCCGATGTGCGTGACACTTTGAGGCAGGAATATCTTGTCCAGGAACGAGGCTCTTTCCTCTTCGGGAATATCCTCGCCGATCTTCCTGTCCTCGGCCATATATGGCTGAAAGGCGAAGGCACCGTCGCAGATGATTTCAGTGCCATCCTTGACGTGCACCTCACTTGGATAATTCTCCGCATCCAGAAGTTTTGTTCCGTCGGATGAGTAATTGCAACAATTGTCATTGTCCCAGACATCACATCCGCGGTCCTTTTCAGAGGCCGACGTGTCAAGTCTGAGAGCCTGTAGCCAGTCTTGCATATCAGGAAAATATTATGTCAGAAAGACTTCAAAAAGTCGAGATCTTTTTTGAGCATTATCTTTGGCTCCATCAAAGCGACCTTCTGGAACAGTTTGAACT
Organism: Bacteroidales bacterium UBA1628; assembly: GCA_002321335.1. GTDB lineage: Bacteria > Bacteroidota > Bacteroidia > Bacteroidales > UBA932 > Cryptobacteroides. The sequence goes on from DCMG01000070.1 coordinate 2,174, forward strand.
GGTTGGCCTTGGAAAGATAGACCTTGTCCTCGTGCTTTCCCTTGCGCCACCATTTGTAGAAACCGACAGGGTCATTCTCGAAAGGAATCCTGGCCAGAATCTCTGATGTGTAGCCCGGGAAGTCGATTGTCAGACCAAGCCCCATGAACTGCTTGTAGTACTGCTGGTCAGCCCTGCGGAGCTTGCTCATCAAAGGGTTGTAAACCTCGAATACATCGACCTGCATCGTCTTCTCACGGACAATCATCCTGTGAATCCTGACAGGGTCGTAGTTCAGCCACGACCCGACCCTCAATGTCTTTGGCCCCTCATCAGTGTCAAGGGTCAATTCATCCATTGAATAATAAACCTTCTCGGGGTCGAGAGGATAGACAGGATCGGTCTCCGCCATAGCAAACTATTTTAATGATGTAACAAGCAAAGATAGACAAAAAAGTCTAGAAATGAAATTTCTTGTGCTTCAGCCACAGGCCATAGACCTCGCTGACGTTGCCGGCAGTGACGAAAGACTTGATGCCCTCACGTTTGAGATATTCCATAAGATTGGAGAATTCTTCCTGAGTGAGAAGTGACTGAACCTCATAGCCTTTCTCGCCTGTGTAGCCACCTATCACCTCATAGAGGCTGCATCCCCTGCCAAGCTGGTCGATGATGAAGCGGCGTATCTTGTCATAGTCATGCGAGACGATGCAGACCCTTTTGCGCTTGTTCAGGCTGGCAGTGAAATAATCCACAACCAAGCCGTTGATCCATGTGCCTATAAGCCCGATGATCACCATCTTGAATGGATTGATGGCGAAAGCCGTGCAGCAGATGACGGCCCCTGCCACGGAAACAGAGGCACCTATGTCGAAATGGAAATATTTGTTGACTATCTTCGCAAGAATGTCAAGTCCTCCTGTGGAAGCGTTGATGTTGAACAATATCGCCTGAGAGACACTGAGAAGCAGGACGAAACAGCAGAGGTCGAACCAAATGTCGCCCATCACCGATGTCGTGCCCGGCTCTATAAGGTTTTGGTAAGGCATCACCCATGCCCAGAAATCCATCAACGGGCCGAGAATCATCGCGGTGTAGACAGTTTTGGCGCCGAACTCCTCTCCGATGAGAAACCAGGCCAGAACCAGAAGTATCGCATTGATGATCACCACAAAGAGCGAAACTTTGATCTGAACTCCGAAAAAGGCCTCGCATATTCCCGAAAGGACTATGGAAAGACCGGATATGGTTCCGATGATCAGTTTGCTAGGCACAAGGAAATAATAGACGGCAGCGGCGGCGACCAACATGCCAAGGGTCATGATCACGACATCCTTCCAGAATTTGCCGGTCGCGACCAATCCGGCGATCTTTTGAATCTTTTCGTTCATTTTTAGAGTCAAACCAAAAACAGGCCGCAAAGTTAGGATTATTTTCCTATATTTGGCTTCTTGTTGCAGACTAATAACCATATTTTTATGAATAAACTGATAAAAAAATCCTGTATTCTTCTGGCCACCTGCGCCATGTTGGCTTCTTGCGGCTCCTCCAGTGGCAAATCTTCCGGTCAAGAAGACTATCCCTCCATTGCATGGAGCGATGAAGATATTGCAGCCGTAGCCTTTCTGGGCACCTACCAGAAAGAGGATGCCCTAAGAAGTTCCCGAGTGTTCGACAGATTTTCCCAATCTTACGGACTTGCGGATATTCCGTCTGTGAAGACAAACGGAGATGAATGGTATCTCGTCATCCCACGTCACACAGATGCGGAAGTCAAGGTCAGTGCCGCCGAAATCGGAGAAGACGGCAGTTTGAAGGAGAGTTCGCGGCTCTGCGATAGGAGCGGAAAGCCGTTCCTGCTCAAATGCAATGTCTCCGACATGCACGGCAACACCATCATCCACATCACGGACAAGGATGGCAGGACCTTGGACTACACCCCTTCCCTAAGCCTTGAGAATGGTTCACTGGCACTGGCTGACAATGTGTTGGACATCACCGGAAAGTTGAAGCCGGTCAAGCCTCAGCCCAAAGCCCACTACAATCTGCATGAGTTTATGGTTCAGGAAGCCGGCTTCCCTGAAATCAATGCCTTCATACATGACGGGAAGGCTTTTGTCTGTCTGTCTCAAAGCGTTGATGAATGTCCTGCCGGTGAATATGAGATCGAGGGACTCTCCGGGAAATGCCACGGTCTGTTCATCAGCGACATCGGTCAGGACATCAACCCTGTTGTCTGTCTGGCGATGGAGAACGGAGGGCTGGAGATTCTAAGTGTTTTCAACTCCACACGGAACGGTGACTTCCGAAGCAGCGGTCTTCTTGACGGATTCAAGGATATCGAGGCATTCAAGGACAGCACTGTGACAGACATATATGATGGTGAAATAGCAGGGGCATACGTCACAATCTTCGCCTTTGACAAAGACGGAAAAGGCAAGGAGATAGAACTCAACACGACAGCGACCACAGAAATCTCGTTCCTTTCCACAGTAGAGGGCGAAAGAATCACCGAACACAAGCTGTTCCTGTCGCCGGACTGGAAGATCAGATACTCAACCGGCTGGTTTGGAGGAGACCCTATCGAGGAGTGCCTAGGACGAATCCGCCCGCTAAAAATCGACTATGACAACAATATATTTGAATATTCCTACGAAATCTCAGAGCGTCTTGTCTATGGTCAGGACGACGTGGCGAATGTGGAAAAGACAAACATGAAAGGTTCATTCAGAATGTACGAAGACAACAACGGTTTCGTCGTGACCCGCCTGTCCGGCCCTCTGACATTCGGATCCAATGACGAGGACGGGGTGTTCTAAAGCCTTTATTATTTTGATCACCAACTATCCGTCCTGAACGGAACGACAGGCAAGCCACGCCTTCCGGTGAGGTTTCCGATCTGGAAGTCCCGGAAGCAGTAACGAACCGCCACCGGAGCCGGAACCTTATCGCTCTTAACGACCAGATTCTTCCATCCGGCCCCTTTGCGGACCTCGGCGGGATAGAACACCCGGTCCTCTCCGGCCACCTCGAATCCGACAATCTCCCTCCAAGGGCTGAACCCGTTCTCGTCATTGAAGAACGAAATCTCGATTTCATTCCCTCGAATTTCGTAATCCTTGAAACGTGGCCCCTCAAATGGGAAGTAGCCCATTCCATACGTCTGATTCAGAGCTAGATAAGACAGCCGCTGCCCGACCTCTTTCTTCCTGCAAGGATGGATCTGATCATATTCATAAGGATAGACTAGATCGTTGGTCGTGATGATTCCGCTGTTAGGGATCAGATCCACAGCCTTGCGCTGCGCCTCACGTATTCTCGCACCAGAAGTGCCGTCACCACCATAGACGTACGGAGCCAGCTCAACCTCATAGAACGGAAGATCACCCTGTCCCCAGAGATCTCTCCAGACTTTCACCATGGTGGCAAGCCTTTGGGCATAATATTGCGGGAATCCGGCGTTTGTCTCCCCCTGATACCAAAGGAATCCCTTCAGGGTGTAATTGCGGATTGGGTACAGCATCCCGTTGTACATGATGATAGGACTATGATAGTGATACCAGCCGTCAGGCTCCCTCTTGGAAGCGTACTGCCCTGAAGGCAATGTGTTCTCAGGGTAGGAATATACCACTTCCTTAGGCAGCCAGCTTTCCACAGCCGAACCGCCCCAATTGCAGGAAACCAATCCCACCGGGACATCCAAGACAGCGTTAAGCATCTTCGCGAAATGCCAGCCCACGGCGGTGAACCAGCCGGCGGTCTCCGGCGAGCTGACCTGCCATGTCCCTTCCACAGTCTCCTGCGGGGTCTCGGAGCCTGTCTTAGGAATCTTCACAAGGCGGATCTTGTCCCGGTACTGGCCCGACAAGGCGACCTCTTCTAGAGCCCCTTCCACAGGACACGAGCCGAAGCCGTCCAACGGCATCTCCATGTTGGACTGTCCTCCGCAAAGCCAAACCTCACCAACAAGAATGTCCGAGAGAGTCACTGAGCCATCCTTGTCCGAAATTGTTATCGAATATGGGGTATAGCCCGCCGCCGGTGTCTTGACGGAAAGTTTCCAGTTACCTTCCCCATCGCTTTTAACTGAATATTCCTCATCGCCCCAAGTGGTTTTGACGGACACCTTGGAGGAAGGAGCGGCCTTGCCCCAAAGGTTGGCGTCAGACTTCTGCTGGAGAACCAGATGGTCGCTGAGGATCTGAGGAAGCTGGACTTTGGCCTCTGATGTGGCGGTACCGACCATTCCGGCCAACAAGACCGCCATGATTGTTCTTGGGAATCTGTGGTTCATATTCTGATTATTATATTTTACCTGTTTTGTGGTTGTCACGGAGACCTCGTAAGCGGTGGCCTTCTGACGCATGCACAAAGATATTAATAATGTCAGAACTTCCGAAGTTCTCCGTCTCAGATTGAGAAATCTGCATCAATATTGGTTATATTTGTATTACTTATGAGGATAGATTTCTGTTGGAAGAAGTCATGTGCCATAGGCACATGACTGATGGGGAACCCATATGATGTCCTCATTGATGAGGACCGCAGCGGCGGTTACCGTCAACATCATAACCCTCCGGTCACAGAGGTTGTCGATGTTACCAGGCCTGTCGGAGCAAGGTTGAAATCCAGAGAGCCACTAACCTGAATTTTGCACGTTACCAAAATTCAGAACAGCGGCTCTCTGGATTTTCTGAAGGTTATTCATTAACGTCACTAAGGGGTGTAATTAGCAAACAACTCGTTTTCAGCTTATTACGAAACGCTGCCAGTCATTATGGAAGGGCAGCGATCCGTAATTACCTGAACTCCAACTAATAACCCAACACGTATTCAAGGTCTTACAGTCGCAAGCCATCAAGGAGAGCGACATAGCTTTCAATGCCGTTTGCGATTTCATCCAAACGGATATATTCATTGGCGGAGTGGGAGCGTGCGGAGTCTCCGGGGCCGATCTTGAGGGTCGGAAAACCGCAGAGGGCCTGATTGCTGGTGGTCGGAGAGCCGAACAGCTCCAGACCGAGAGAAAGTCCACGGACCACAGCAGGATGCTCCAGCGGAAGATGCGAACTTCCGATTCTGGTGGAGCGCTCCTTGACTTCGCACGAGACTGAGGATTTGATCATCTCAAGGAGTTCGGGATTGGTGTACATCCCGTTCGGGCGCACGTCCACCACGAACGTACACTTGTCAGGAACAACGTTGTGCTGCGTTCCAGCATTGATCTGCGTGACTGACATCTTGACCGAGCCAAGAAAATCAGACTCGCGGTCAAAGCGATGGCTTCTGAACCATTGGATGTCTTCCAAAGCCTTATAGATGGCGTTTACGCCTTCATTTCTGGCAGCGTGGCCACTTTTTCCATGAGCAGTGCAGTCAAGCACCATCAGCCCCCGCTCAGCGACAGCCATACGCATTCCTGTCGGCTCACCCATCACCCCGAAATCGACACGACCCAACTCCGGCAGAATCAAGTCCAGACCTCCTTTCCCACTCACCTCTTCCTCGGCTGTAGCAGAGAAGATCAACCTGTACGGCTGCTCTTTTAGGATGAGCCTTGAATATGTCTCCAGAAGCGCCACCAAAGAACCGCCATCATCATTGCTTCCGAGACCGTACAGACATCCATCCTCTATGACCGGTGCGAATGGATCCCGTGAGTAGCCCGAGGCTGGCTTCACAGTGTCAATGTGGGCGTTCAGCAGCACGGTCGGCCTCCCGTCCACCGGACCGGATTCCACCCAAAGGTTGTTGCCCGACCTCCTGACATCATAGCCGTGGTCTTTCATCCATCCTTCCAGAAAATCAGCAGCTTTGTCCTCCTCCCGGCTCACGGAAGGAATCCGGATCATATTCATCAAAAGATCTATAGTGTCCATAAATCTAAATCTTTATTTATTAATATTTTAGCGGATTCCCTTTAGTCATGCTTCACCAAAGAGAACACG
>DCMG01000053.1 GCA_002321335.1 Bacteroidales bacterium UBA1628
GCGTAGGCGAAATTGGCCTTGCTGCCGCGCAGGCCGCTCTTGCTGTTGACCTGGATGATGTCAGCGAAATATTCAGGATCGTACTTTGTCTCGATCTTCATTATGTGCGATGCGACCTTGGCGCAGAAGAAGTAGGCCTCGTAGTTGATCTTGGTGACGAACTCGAAGTTCTCCGGGGTCATCACGTCCAATCCGCCGGCGCGGACCACTCCGGCGTTGCTGACGAATGCGTCCAGCGCACCGAAATTCAGGATGGTCTCCCTCATCAGGTTATGGAGGCTTTCCATGTCAGCGACATTAGTCTTTACGAATATGGCCTTGTTGGCTCTGGCCTTCTCGTTGAAGCTTGCGGCGGTCTTCTCTCCGGTAGCCTCGTTAAGGTCGGCGACCACGATGTTGGCACCCTGCGTCATCAACTCGCGGGCGATGCCTTCCCCGAAACCTTGAGCGGCTCCGGTCACGATGATCGTGCGGCCTTCCACACGGCCTTTGGATGCGCTGGAGGCGACTTTGCGACGGTAATTCTCAACCTCCCAGTTGTCGATGAAGTCAATCCAAGCCTGCTCCATCGGATGTTCTCCACCGAAATTTTGGGCGAAGAAAGCAACCTTCATCGCATCGGTGAACACATCGGTGATGATCTGGGCATTCTTGGCGTTGTCTCCCACGGCCACGAGACCGATTCCCTTGATGAGCAAGACCTTAGGTGTGTAGCCTCTTTCGCTGACGAAAGCCTCGATCTTCTCTTCCGCCTGCTTCAGAATCTCCTCGTCCGACACAGCGTCAATGAATATGTAGGCGCTTTTGCAGTACACGATGATGTCCGGTGTGAACGGCTTTGCGATCTTCTCGAAGCCTGTTTCGGTCACTGAGCCTGTCGAAGTGACCGAGCCTGCCGAAGTGGCTGAGCGACCGTCAATGAAGTAGTCCACAAGAGCATTCTTGGTGACTTTCAAGGTCTTGAACCCCCTGCCGGAGCGTGAAAGCATCTGCCGGATCGCTGGAACGACACCCGTAACGGTCTCAGAGACAGCGGTGTCTCCCTCCGGAAGCGCCGCGACCTTACTTTCAAGTTTCTCAATGATTTCTGAATATATTCCCTCGATTTCCGCCGTGGTGTCCCCGCCCACGAATATTCCGTGGTTCTGGAGGAATATCACCTGCGGCTCCTTGCCGTGGGCTGCCTTGTAGGCCTTTATGCGGTCGTAGACTTTCTTGAAAAGTGTGTAGCCAGGGTCGGTATATTCAATGTAAAGAGCCTCGGGGAACAGTTCCTTGCATGCAGCCTCGGCTTTCACCGAGCACATCAAGCCGTTGACAAGGGTAGGGTGGAGGTGCACCACAAAGGCGAAGCCCATGCAGTTGTGCAGCGATGTCTCCACGGATGGCCTTCTGTCCTTTGTCAGACAGGCGATTGCGAGGTCGTTCTTGACCTGCTCCTCGCGGATTGCCGTGTCGTTACTGTAAGCCTTTTCTCCCATCGGGTTCAGAAGGCTCCTGTCAAGGACAGCAAATCCGTCTTCCGTTATCGTTGCGAGTGCATGGCCACTAGCCTTCACCCAAAGCTTATCCTCATTCTTGTAGGAAGTGTTGCCACCTCCGGCTATCACGAATCTGGAGTCCTGTCCGAACTTCCGTGAAATCGCGATAAGATCTTCAATCTGTGTCATATTCGTGTCTTAGTTATGTGCTCTGTTTGCCGAACCGGCATATTCCTAAATTCCTAAGGTCTTGCGAATCAGTTCGTCCCCCGCTTCGATGGAGTCAAGTCCCGCCTGATGGGCAGCGACCGCGCACGCTCCGCGGTAGTTGGTCTCGCGCAGTTTTTCGCTCAGACCCTCAGCGTGGTCGCGGGTGCGCAGTTTGATAGGCTCCAGCGCCGGCGTGTTGTGCTCCGAACCGAAAGTTATGATGAATCCCTCATCCTGGAGGTAGCCTGAATAATCCTCAAGCACGGCGGTCGTGTTGCGGGTCGTGATGAATTCCACCGATTTGATTCCGCGCTTTTTCAGCGTGTCAGCGGCTTTCTGGAGGTCGCCCTCGAAGTCGGTGAAGTTGCCCTTGGCGTCATCGGCGAGGAACGGATAGGTCGGGATTCCGCCAGCCGCCTTGATGATCTGGCAGACAGTCTCCATAGGCAGGAACGCCTTCGGATCCTCCGGCACGAAAGCCGCGCCTCCGGCCTTGAGCAGCTTGCTTCTGATCTCGTTCTCCACCGCAGCCTCGTTGTCCAGATCGGATTTCAACGGCTGCCCTCCGAAGATTCTTTCGTAGAGAGCAAGCCTGTCCTCAATCGCGTCAGCCTTGGCGTCAACGGCCATCCTGAGGGCTTTCGCAAGGTGACGCTCACGCACCGAGCCTCTGGTCAGATCCTTGACAACCTGCCTGAAATCAATGCTGAACCCAGCCTTGACCGCATCCAGATGGGCGTTGAGTTTTGCGCACATTCTCTCGACCTGCGCGTTTGACTCAGCCCTCACATCGGCAAGCATCTGAGCCTCTTTCCCGCTGAGAATCACCGGGTAGGCAAGTCCCTTTCCGCTGAGGTAGGTGCGCCCGGGATTGTTCGGGTCGTTGACCCTCAGTCCCGCTGCCTGATCCTCACTGTTGAGAGAGATGAACTCAATGTTGAAAAGAGGGTAGAGATGCCTTGCGGCGCATTCGTCATTCCACTCCCTGTAGCCGTCAAGGCTGTAGAAGTCGTTGATTCCCACCACTCCGACCCCTTCGGCTGCGGCCATGTCAAGAGCCTGCCTCACGTCTTTGAAGGCACTGAACGAGTACGGTGTGTGAAGATGGGCATTAACGTCGATTATCGTTTTCATATTCATGAATATTCTTTGCTCAAAGTTAGCAATAATCCTATAAAGCTCATTCCGCAAGACGGATTTTTAAAGCCATTCGGTCAAATTTGAAATTAATTTGCTAAATTTGTGGAATATGCCACGAAATTATTTTCGATAACATAAAACATCTTACAAATGGAAAAAAAACAACAAGGTAACATCTTCGCTATTGTGATCATGTTCTTCCTGTTTGCGATGATCTCCTTTGTGACCGGATTCCAGAATCCGTTCGGGGTCATCGTGAAGCAGCAGTTCGCGGCGTCAAACTTCATGTCCCAGCTGGGTAACGCCGCCAACTTCATCGCCTATGCGTTCATGGGACTGCCTGCCGGTATGATTCTGTCCAAGAAAGGCTACAAGTTTACTGCACTTGCAGCTGTGACCGTAGGCTTCATCGGAGTCGGCATCACATTCCTCTCAGGAATCGCCGGCAGCTTTGCCGTCTATCTTCTCGGTGCGTTCATCTCCGGTTTCTCTATGTGTATGCTCAACACGGTTGTGAACCCTATGCTCAACACCCTCGGAGGCGGCGGCAACAAGGGTAATCAGCTCATTCAGTGGGGCGGATCCTGCAACTCTCTCAGTGCCACTATCGTGCCTGTGCTTGTCGGTTACCTCATCGGTGATGTCTCAAAGGACACCCAGATCGCTGATGCGAACCCTGCGCTTTTCATAGCCATGGGCATATTCGCTTTGGCTTTCGTCATCATCGCCGTCTCCAAGATTCCTGAGCCTGAGCTCGAGGCTGCCGCGGCAGCGGGCAAGTCTGGCCAGCTCACAATGGGTGAAAGCGTGAAGGGCGCTCTTTCCTTCAGGCATTTTGTTCTTGGAATCATCGCGATATTCGTTTATGTAGGAGTTGAGGTCGGCATTCCTAACTTTGTCAACCTTTACATGACATCCGCCGAGATCGGCATCAGCGCCGCCGTGGCCGGAACAATCGTCGGAATGTACTGGTTCCTGATGCTTTGCGGCCGTCTCGTGGGCGCTTCTGTCGGCGCTAAAGTCTCCAGCCGTGCCATGGTAAGCTTTGTGGGAACCGTGGCCATCATATTCCTCCTGCTTGGAATGTTCCTTGGCGACACGACAACCGTCAAGTTCCCAGCCATCACATCCCAGCTTTCTTTCTCACTCGCCGAAATTCCGATCGGAGTTATGTTCTTCATCCTCTGCGGTCTCTGCACGTCGGTCATGTGGGGAGCCATCTTCAATCTTGCGGTAGAGGGGCTTGGCAAGTACACCTCGATCGCTTCCGGTCTGTTCATGGTGATGGTTTGCGGTGGTGGTGTCCTCCCTCTCATCCAGGGCGCTGTCGCTGACGCTACCAACTATCTGATGAGCTACATCGTTGTCATTATCGGTGTCGCCTACATCCTTTGGTATGCCCTCCTCGGTTCAAAGGTAAAGAAGGTTGCGTAATCAGAAATCTTGTTCCGGTGGAATTGTCCGCCGGGACATATTCATAACATAATATTATGGAACAAAATCTTGTAATAGGAATAGACGTAGGTGGTCAGACCACCAAATGCGGTGTGGTTGACGCGCGTGGAACCGTGCTGGCCCAGACGGTGATCCGTTCGGACTCCTACACTGAGGTCGAACCTTACATAGCGGAGTTGGCGGCCGCTTTGAAGAAGATAATCGCTGACGCTGGTGCTGAAGGCCAGATCCGTGGTATCGGAGTCGGCGCCCCTAACGCCAACTACTACACCGGAGAGGTAGAGAACGCTGTGAACCTTTCTTGGGGACGCGCCGGGTCGATTCCTTTCGCGAAGATGCTTACCGAGGCGATGGGAGGAATCCCTGTGACCCTCACCAATGATGCCAACGCTGCCGCGATGGGTGAGATGACCTACGGAGCAGCAAGAGGAATGAAGAATTTCATCATGATTACCCTTGGCACCGGTGTCGGCAGCGGAATCGTCATCAACGGTGAGATGGTCTATGGCCATGACGGATTCGCCGGAGAGCTTGGCCACACCACAATCGTGCGCCACAACGGCCGCCACTGCAACTGCGGCAAAAACGGCTGCCTTGAGACCTACTGCTCTGCGATCGGAGTCGCCAGAACCGCCCGCGAGTGGCTTGACATGAGCAATGAGCCATCATCTCTCCGCAGTCTTGACAACATCACTTCGAAGGATGTCTACGAGGCCGCGAAGGAAGGTGATGCCCTTGCCATCAAGATCTTTGAATATACCGGCACTCTTCTCGGAGAGGCTTTCGCCGACTTCATCGCGTTCTCCGCTCCTGAGGCCATCGTCCTCTTCGGTGGTCTCGCCAGAAGCAAGGAGTTCCTCACCGAGCCGATCCTCCGTTCGATGAACGACAACGTCCTTCCTCTCTGGAAGAACAAGGTCCAGCTCGTCTACTCCCAGCTCAAAGAGTCAGACGCCGCCATCCTCGGTGCCTCCGCCCTTGCCTGGGAACGATAGATGCCGTGGAGCGCAAGCTCCTGTGAATGAATATGCTGACGCACCCTCCTCTGTCCCATATCTGGCAAGAGGGGGGTGTCTTTTGGTTGATTCTTAAGTACTTGATCTCCACGTATTTTTTTATGAACATTTTTTCGTGAAATATTTGGATTTGATAAAACGTTTTTCTACTTTTACAAACAAAGATAATACTGTGTTCATAATACCTATGACTCTGTGCCCAATCAGTATTCTCCGGCGCGACGGGCAAAAGAAACAACATGGGTGATTGATACTCCAATTTCATATAGTTTTTCTTAGATCCTAATGAAATCTCTTGAAGAATGACTTATCAAGTCAGATTTTTTTATTACGTAGAACCGACGCTCTGAATAAGAGTGTTATTACTTTATGATTATGAAAAAGAATAGTTTACTTAAGTCTATTTTAGGATTATTCCTTTGCGTATTATGCGGCTGTAATAATTCGGCGCTATTAGTGGAAGACACAATTCAAGATGAGAATGTAACCCAATTTATGTCTGGTGATATTTTAATCACTATTTCCACAGAAAACAATCTCCTGTCAAGGTCTGCTTCTATGTCTGATTACTATATTGTTACTGGTGAGAGAGACTCAATACGTTATTCCATTTATGTGGAAAGTATTCCTTCTGAAGATGGCTTAACCATTAATAAAATATATTCACAAGAAGGTGATTGGCTTTTTTCGGAAGTATATTTTGATGGGAAACTAATAAGCAATGAGTTCGCTTCCATTGACGAAGATCAAGGTGTGAGTATTGATGCAGATACGAACGATATAGAATTGAGTGGGTCACGAAGACCTGGGGAAAGTTATAAAGGATGCGTGAGGCGAGTACATAAGACGTTAAAGGAGAAAGCGGAGATTAATACTCCGGTGACATGTGAATTCATCAGTTGTGGTGCACTTGCAGCTGTGGTTGGCATTATTGATTGTGCAGAGTATGGCAATCAATTTTAATGTTGCGATTAAATGTAATGTGTTTATATATAAGTTGTTATGAAAAATATCCTGATGCCTCACAAAGTGCAGATAGCGGCGTTGTTGGTGTTTGTTGCGGATGTTCTGTTGCTCCTGTCGGTTACCTCTTTTTCTATCATAAATGATACCAGCATAGGGATGACTGTGCAGTCTCTTTTCTTGATGGTATTGTACGTGTCAATATTTTGCTGCGTCTTTTCCAGAGAAAAATATGAGGATGATAATATTTCCCGTTTACGTATGAAATGTGCCACTGCGGTTTCCTCTATCGGTTTTTTGTTTATCATCATATTAAATATATTCCAGTTACTGATGCCGCATGATCAGTTTGACGCGATTAAGCAGTGGCGTATGGATTTCTTTTGGAATGGGAATTTTATCATTAACCTTGCGATACTGTATTTCATCGTCTTTAAAGTTGCTGTTCGAAAATACAGACGATAAAGTTTAAACGTTGAGGTACCGTGAATTCTTTGAATGCACTTTAAGCTTGCTTCCCGAATGACATTAAAAATCTTTTAGGGATAGCAGGCTTAAAGTGGATTTTCTTATGAATATGCATAATGAAAGGAATCTGTGTAGGAGTTGACTAACTATTAACCTATCGTTCAGACATTAAATAATGGGAAGATACTATAAGATTTTACTGATACTAGGTGCTCTGCTATTTAATTCGTTACTTTCAGCGAAAGATGATGGAGTAAGTACGTATAGAATTGAACCACATGATTATGATTTCGGGAATGTCCTTAAAGATCAAGGCCCCCTCAATTGTAGTTTTAAGATTGAAAATATAAGTAAAAAGCCATTCTTGATTTTAAATGTGTCAACTTCATGTGGCTGTACAAAAGCTATGTGGTCGAAGAAACCTATTAGACCTGGACAATATGGAATAATTGATATAGTTTATTCCAATAATGAGGGTGCGTATCCTTTTGATAAAAGAGTACTTGTTAAAATATCAAGTGAAGATGTGCCATTTGTATTACATGTTAAAGGGAATGTTATAAGTGAGGTAGATAACGATAAAGAAAGATATACAAGTAGAATTGGTCTCATAGGACTGATGCAAAGAGAATACGAGTTAGGGGATGTACATCCTAATCAAACATATAAGGGTATCATCCCACTTTATAATTATGGGAAAGATGCAATAAACTATGATGTGTATTCTCTTTGTGAAAGTCTTCGTGTGCGTTGTGATAAAAAAGTCTTACCTCAGAGTTTTGCTGCAATAGAATACTCGTTGAAATTGTCTGATAATTTTTATGGCAACCATATGGATACTATTGTCATTAGTTATAATAAGAAGCGTTTTTCAGTACGGAAAGGGATGATTTTGCTTGGGTATAGGGTATGTTCCAAACGAACTAGTATTGTTGGCGATGGACCTATTGCAACATTATCTGATGAACATATATCATTGGGTAAAGTGTGTGGTGAAAAGAAAGCCAACATAAGTTTGTCAATTTCAAATTCTGGAACAGGGCCGTTAAATATTTATCAAATTAAAATACCTGAAAACATGAAGATGAGTTTTTCCCCTAAGGTGTTACTTTCTGGCGAGATGCTGAATATTAATGCGGAATTAGATTTGGAGTCAGTCAAAAAAAGAAATGTTGCCGAGATGACTATTTACACGGATTCCATAAAAGGTGCTGTTCAGCATGCCTATATAACATATGAAGTTAGTAGGTCTTGGAGAATGATAGTTTTGAGGGTATATTCTAAAATCAAGGATATTATTCGACTGGAAAGATAAGTGTGTGATTAATAAGCGATTAATTGAGCGAGAAGTCCGACGCCGCCATCCTCGGTGCCTCCGCCCTTGCCTGGGAACGATAGATCCCGTGGAGCGCAAGCTCTTGTGAATGAATATACTAAAACACCCTCCTCATACCCGTTCCAGGTAGAAGGAGGGTGTGTCTTTTTTTATTGATTTTCAGCCTCTTGACTACCACTGAATGTTGCGCTGTGTTTTTTGGGGATCAAGTCCAAAAGTATATGTTCAGGCGTATAAGAACAGGAAGCCTCTAACCTGAATTTTGCACGTTACCAAAATTCAGAACAGAGGCTTCCTGTTCTTTGTCAGAGCTGAATCTTGGGTCAAGTTCAAAACCATGAGTTAAAGAAAGGAAAGAGGCTGCCGCTGGCAATGAAGCGGAATCTGTGATCTTCCCGGAAGAATTTCAGCAGGGTAAGAAACTGTGGATAGTGTTGGATTTCATCAAGAAAGACAAGCGTGTTCTTATAGGAGTCAAGATTCTTGCCGTGGATTGAACTCAAAACGAAATAGAATTCCTCCGTGGTTCTGATCTCCTTGAACAACTGAGGCCCCTCGTCATCTTTCACGAAATTGATTTCGATGAAGTTTTCATACAATCGTTCTCCTACCTTGCGTATTATGAACGACTTACCCACTTGTCTGGCTCCTTCCAGAATCAAAATCCGGTCAATGTCTGACTTTAGATGGCCTTCTACGTATTCCTCTATCTTTCTGTGTAGCATTTGTTTGACACTTTTCTATAAAATATCATTGCGTAAATCTACACTTTTTCGTAAAGAATCTCCTTGAGGAACGGGCCGGTGACTGAGTCGGGGTTCCTGGTGAGGGCTTCGGGGGTGCCTTGGGCGACAATCCGGCCGCCTCGGCGGCCGCCGTCGGGGCCGAGGTCGAAGAGGTAGTCCACACTCTTGAGGACATCCAGATTGTGCTCGATGATGATGACCGTGTTACCTTGATCGACAAGCTGTTGGAGGACGTTCAGCAGCACCTTGATGTCTTCGAAATGAAGGCCGGTCGTCGGCTCGTCCAAGATGTACAGGGTGTTGCCCGTGGCCTTTCTGAACAACTCGGCGGCCAGTTTCATACGCTGGCTCTCACCTCCGGAAAGCGTCACGGCTGACTGGCCGAGATGAACGTAACCGAGGCCGACATCGACCAACGCTTTCAGTTTCTGGGCGATGGACGGAATCGGCTTGAAGAACTCGTAGGCCTCGCTGATCGGCATTTCAAGCACATCGTTGATGCTCTTGCCCTTGTAATGCACAGCCAGTGTGTCCTCCTTGTATCTCTTTCCCCTGCACTCGTCGCAAAGCACATTGACTGACGGCAGGAAGTTCATCTCTATGACCTTGATACCGGCACCCTTGCAGGCCTCACAGCGGCCACCGGCCACGTTGAATGAGAACCGACCGGCCTTGAATCCGCGCACCTTGGCGTCAGGAGTGTCGGCGAACAGGTTGCGGATGTCGTTGAACACACCCGTGAATGTCGCAGGGTTGGATCTCGGAGAACGCCCGATCGGACTCTGGTCAATCTCTATCAGTTTGTCAATGTTCTCGACACCCTCGATCGAATCGTAGGCCAGAGGACGCAGCTTCGCCCTGTAGAACTTGTTCTTGAGAATCGGCATCAGAGTCTCGTTGATGAGCGTTGACTTGCCGCTTCCGCTGACTCCACTGATTCCGATGAAGCATCCCAGCGGAAAATCCACGGACACGTTTTTCAAGTTGTTCCCCCTCGCTCCCTTGATGCTCAAGAACTTGCCGCTTCCTGTGCGCCGCACGGACGGAACCGGAATGGAATCCTTTCCCTGAAGGTAATCCAGAGTCTTTGAATTTCCGAATATGCAGTGCCCGGCGGTCTCCTTGTCCAGCGATGCCGGCACTTTCTCGTTGTCCGATGAATATTCCATCAGAGTCTTCAGAGGGGCGTTCAGACATATTCTTCCGCCTTTTTCACCTGCGCCGGGGCCGACGTCCACCAGCCAGTCGGCGTTCATCATCGTCTCGTAGTCGTGCTCCACGACCATCACGGAGTTGCCCTCGTCCCTTAACTCTTTCAACGAATTGATTAACTTGCGGTTGTCTCTTTGGTGAAGCCCGATTGACGGCTCGTCCAGGATGTAGAGCACGTTGACGAGTTTGGAACCGATCTGGGTCGCGAGCCTTATTCTCTGGCCCTCTCCACCTGAAAGCGAGGCTGTCGGGCGGTCAAGTGACAGATAGTCAAGGCCTACGTCGAGCATGAACTGAACCCTTTCGTTGAGTTCCTTGAGGATGTCTCTGGCGATGTTGTTCTCTCTGGTGTTCAGCTTCCCCGGCAGGGACGCGAACCAGGACTTGAGCTCGGTCATCTCCATAGCGGCGACCTCGGCGATGGTCTTTCCGTCGATCTTGAAGCATAAGGCATTCT
>DCMG01000024.1:0-3727 GCA_002321335.1 Bacteroidales bacterium UBA1628
GCCCGAAGAACATCTCTCCCCCGCGGATGGCCCTGCTGTCCGTCGTCACACGGCCGCATTCCAAAAATGCCGAATATAATCTCAGTATGTCCATATTCGAAAACGATTCCAAAAATTTTTCTCAAGTATATTAGTCAAAATGCAAAACTGCAAACTCGGAGCGTAGCGACGCAAGGGGTTTGGGGAAAACGGTCCCCAATGCCCCACCGGGGCTGTCCCGTAAGGGACTGGGGGTAAAGAAGAAATAGCGTTAGCTCACTTCTTCCCTGTGCTGCCCCAACCGCCAGCGCCACGTTCCGTCTCAGACAAAACCTCAACATCCTCCCACTCGACACGCTCATGACGGGCTACAACCATCTGGGCAATCCGCTCACCGGGAACAATCTCGAAAGGCTCGTTGGAAAGATTCACCAGTGAAGTCTTCAACTCTCCACGGTAATCAGCGTCAACCGTTCCGGGACTGTTTATCACAGTGATGCCGTGCTTTGTGGCCAACCCGCTGCGCGGACGGACCTGCGCCTCATAGCCGACCGGAAGTTCAATGAATATGCCTGTAGGCACCAACACCCTTTCCAAAGGCTTCAGCATGATCGGCTCCGTGATGTCAGCCCTCAGATCCATTCCCGCAGACGCCTCGGTGGCATAAGCGGGATCCGGCCATTGGCTCTTGTTTACTATCTTGACTTTCAATGCTTTCATACTCTACGCATATTAATATAATAAAAGTGTATGACCAAAGATCATGTCCTGGTCATACACTGTCATATTCATTAGGAATTGGCCTCTTCCTTCTTGTCCGGAATGATAAGGTTCAAGATGACGCCGACAACCGAGGCGAGGCCGATACCGGCGAGAGAGAATTTGCCGAAGCTGATGACCGCGCCACCAATTCCGATGGTGAGGATCAGCGAGGCGATGATCAAGTTGCGGGTCTTGTTCATGTCGATCTGAGCCTTGACAAGATTATTGATTCCGACAGATGCGATGCTGCCGAAAAGAAGAAGCATGATACCGCCCAGAACTGCTGTAGGGATGGTCTGAATGGCAGCTCCGACCTTGCCTACGAGGGAAATCAGGATAGCGGATAGCGCAGCGATTCTCATACAAGCCGGGTCAGTCACCTTGGTAAGCGACACAGCGCCGGTCACTTCCGAATATGTCGTCACAGGAGCGCCACCGAGGAATGCCGCCAGCGTGCAGGCAAGACCGTCACCCAGCATCGTGCGGTGCAGACCCGGATCCTTCACGAAATCCTTGCCGGCGATCTCGCTGATAGCATAGACATCACCCACGTGCTCGATGATGGGAGCGATAGCCACTGGAGCCATGAACACGATGGCCTGCCATGAAAGGCTCATCTTCGAGAAATGAGGAAGCTGGAACCAAGGAGCGTTGGCGACTCCGCTGAAATCCATCGAGTTTCTGTAGAATATCACGGCCACTATGTAGCCGGCGAGTGCGCCGAACACAACCGGGATGAGCTTGATCATCCCCTTGCCCCAACACGAGCATATTATCGCCACGAAGAGTGACACGAGAGCCAGGATCCAGTTCTTGCTGGCCATATCGACTCCGGTTCCGGCCAGAGAAAGACCGATGAGAATGATGACCGGACCGATCACGATCGGCGGGAAGAGTTTCTTGATAAAACTGACACCGAATAACTTGACAAGAAAACTCATCAGGATGTACACCAAACCCACGGCGACGAGTCCGCAGAACATTCCGGACAGTCCATAGAGTTCTGTCGCCTTGATGATCGGAGCGATGAAAGCGAAACTGCTGCCGAGGTAGATCGGAACCTTTCCTCCGGTTACCGCATGGAAAAGAAGCGTGCCGAGACCGGCCGCGAGAAGAGCGATGGCAGGATCAAATCCGACCAGAAGAGGGACGAGAACCGTGGAGCCAAAGGCCACGAACATGAACTGAACTCCGACGATGGATCGTTTCAGTGGGGATAAGGTGTGTTGTGACATAAATATTAAGTTATTTAGAAGCCCGGTTATACAAGACAGCGGCGATCACGCCGAAAATCACGTTAGGAAGCCACAGAGCGACCACTGGCGGCAACGCTCCGGAATAGACGAACATCTGGCTGAATCTCATGAACAGGATGTAGGTGAAACTAAGGGCGATACCTATTCCTATGTTCAGACCTATGCCTCCCCTGCGTTTTCTTGAGGAAAGGCTTACCCCCATAAGGGTCAGGATGAAAGCCGAGAACGGAAGCGCGAAACGGTTGTGTTTTTCGATGAGCGCATACATCACATTGGCATCTCCTCTCATCTTCTGCGTGGCTATCAACTCATTAAGTTGCCCGGCCGGCAACGTCTCGACTGTTTTCTTGTTGCGGTAGAAATCCGTGACAGTCAGGTTAAGCACCGTGTCAAGTTCAGTTCCTGTGGTCACACGGTCCTGAAGGCCATCAGAATATTCCCTTATGAAGTAATTCTTCAGCTTCCAACCGTTGAAAGTGCTGTCCCAGACGGCTTTCTCGGCGGAAATCTTCTTTATGAGTTTGTTGTTCTCTATGTCCTCAAGAGTAAAATCGTATGCAGTGTTGTTCCAAGAGCTGAAAGACTCTACAGAAACAAATTTTCCAGGGTTGATCTGGTAATGCACATTATTGGAAGACAATGAGTTTCGGTGCTTTACATACTTCATCTCGAAATTGATCCGCTTGACGTTGGACCTCGGAATTATCCAAAGGTTGAGCGAAAGTGAAAGCGTGGCTATCAGAAGCGCCGAGACCATATACGGCACCATCATCCTCCTGTAGCTCACGCCACAGGACAGAATAGCGATGATCTCGCTGTTGGCGGCCATTCTGGAAGTGAAGAATATCACCGTTATGAACACGAACAGCGGACTGAACATATTCACGAAGTACGGGACGAAATTCACATAGTAGTCAAAGACAATGGCGTGCAGCGGAGCCTTGTTCTCGACAAAATGGTTGATCTTCTCACTGATGTCGAAGATTATGACAATTCCGATGATGAGAAGAAGAGCTATAAAGAAGGTCATGATGAACTTCTTTATGATGTACCAGTCTATCTTCTTCAGTCCCACGCTCATATTCCTAAAGTCTTGAACTTATTCTTTTTACGGTCATGTCTTTCCAAGAGGCGAAATCCCCCGCCTCGATGTGTCTGCGTGCCTCGCGGACCAGGTCGAGGTAGAACGCCAGATTGTGCTCGCTTGCGATCATCGCGGCGAACATCTCCTTCGCGATGAACAGATGATGCAGGTAGGCTCTTGAATATGTCCGGTCGACGAACGACGCTCCACCCGGATCTATCGGCGAGAAATCCTCAGCCCATTTGGAATTGCGCATATTCATTATGCCGTTCCATGTGAAGAGCATTCCGTTGCGGCCATTGCGGGTAGGCATCACGCAATCGAACATATCAACTCCCCTAGCGATTCCCTCAAGGATGTTGGCTGGCGTGCCGACTCCCATCAGGTACCTCGGTTTATTTTCAGGAAGAATCGGGCAGACAAGCTCAAGCATTTCGTACATCTTGTCTGTAGGCTCCCCCACCGCAAGCCCACCGATTGCGAATCCTCCAACGGCCGGACTATCCCCTATAAGGCTCACAGCATGGTCAACGGCTCTCTTTCGGAGTTCCGGATAGACGCAGCCCTGGATGATCGGAAACATCACCTGATTGTACCCGTACAGAGGCTCGGTCTCGCAGAAATGCTTGAAATAGCGTTCCAGCCA
>DCMG01000024.1:3839-7254 GCA_002321335.1 Bacteroidales bacterium UBA1628
GCCATCATGATGTCGGCGCCGATGATTCTCTGCGTGTCAACATTGTTCTCCGGAGTGAAAGTGTGCCTGGATCCGTCAATGTGAGACTGAAAACGGCAGCCTTCTTCGGTGATCTTTCTGATTTTCGTCAAGGAGAACACCTGAAATCCGCCGCTGTCAGTAAGGATAGGCCTGTCCCAATTCTCAAACTTGTGCAGCCCTCCCACTTTACGCAGGATGTCAAGTCCCGGACGAAGGTAGAGATGATAGGTGTTGCCAAGGATGATCTCGGCCTTGATGTCCTCCTTCAAGTCCCTGTGATAGACCCCTTTGACAGAGCCGACAGTCCCAACGGGCATAAATATCGGAGTCCTCACCTCACCGTGATCGGTGGTGAACACTCCTGTCCTCGCCCTTGATCCAGGGTCTCTCGCTATCTCTCTGAAAACCATTCTTCCAAAATTTAACCCTCAAAGATAGTGATTTTTAGCCGAAAACTCGTACATTTGTTTGTTTTGACCATACGCATAATAACAAAAAAACACAATAACGTTATGAGCAACAAGCACATCAGCCTCAGGCTGATCATCATGAACTTCCTCCAGTACGCCATCTGGGGAGCGTACCTGACCTCAATGGGAAGTTTTCTCGGCAAAGCCGGGCTCACCTCCCAGATCTGGCTTTTCTTCGCCACCCAGGGCTTCGTCTCCATATTTATGCCTGCCCTGATAGGCATCGTGGCCGACAGGTGGATTCCGGCTCAGAAGACCCTCTCTCTCTGCCAACTCATCGCCGGGGCAGCCATGCTCGGAACCGGGCTGTTTGCCATGGGCCACGTCAACATGACCGACGGAGCCTACGTAGTCGGCCCGAACTTCAACTTCAGCGTCTTCTACATCCTTTACACGATCAGCGTGGCCTTCTACATGCCGACCATCGCTCTGACCAACTCCGTGGCCTACGCCGGTCTTGAGGGAGCGGGCAAGGACACCGTCAAGGCGTTCCCTCCGATCCGTGTGTTCGGAACCGTCGGCTTCATCTGCACGATGCTGTTCGTGAACTTCATGAAGGATCCGTCCGGAATCCAGTACCAGCACAGCTACTTCCAGTTCTTCACCTCGGGAGTTCTCAGTCTTGTCCTTGGATTCTATGCCCTGAGTCTCCCGAACGTCCCAGTCAAGAAAGCCAGCGGCTGCGGCTTCATGGAAGCCAGCGGGCTCAAGGCGTTCACCCTGTTCAAGGACAGGCAGATGGCAGTGTTCTTCATCTTCTCGATGCTTCTCGGCGCATCGCTCCAGATCACCAACGGCTATGCCAACTTATTCATCTCTTCCTTCACAGGAAGTCCTGAATATGCCAACGCCTGGGGCGCCCGCAACGCCAATGCCCTGATCTCACTCAGCCAGATGTCCGAGACCCTGTGCATCCTCCTCATCCCGTTCTTCATGAAGAGATTCGGAATCAAGAAAGTGATGCTCATAGCGATGTTCGCCTGGGTGCTCAGGTTCGGATTCTTCGGCATCGGCAATCCTGGATCGGGAGTTTGGCTGTTCATCCTCTCCTGCCTTGTGTACGGCGTGGCGTTCGACTTCTTCAACATCTCAGGCTCACTCTATGTCAACCGCCAGACTTCCAAGGACATCCGTTCCAGCGCCCAGGGACTGTTCATGCTGATGACCAACGGCCTCGGCGCCTCGATCGGAACCTGGGCCGCCGGGAAGGTCGTGAACCATTACGTCAACACCGCACAGCCGGACTGGGCCACGGCCTGGTACATCTTCGCCGGCTACGCCCTGATCGTCGGCATCCTGTTCGTATTCCTGTTCAAGGACCCGGGCAAGGACGAGGAGTGCGCCGAACAGGCCTAACGCTTCTTTGCCGGAGGACTGACCTCCACCCTCGCCAGTCCGAACATACGGCTTTCCGAGAGATTATATTTCAGATCGAAGCAGCGATATTCATGATGATTCCTGACCTTGTGGTAGGATGTGACACAGTCAAACCTGTAGCCCATCTGAACAAGGTCAGGAATATTCATTGAAGTGACACCTTTCTCCAGCAGGGATGACAGAATCTCGTGGTTTCTGTCCAATGCTCCGATGGTTTTAAGCCGAAGGCCTTTAAGATGGCCTCCGTTGACATAGTGGTACCTGCTTTTGCAGCTGACGCAGCAGAACTTCATGTCACTGCGTCCATAAGGAAGAACATCCCCACACTCCAGACATCTCCCCCTCGATTCGTCTTCCAAGTTCTTCATCGCTTATCTTTTATTATTCGTCTGTCCGCCCCGTCGCCACCGACAGAGTCCGACATCCTTAGGATGTACAGTCGCGCACCTCAGGACTTCGGCAAATATGCCTTTCTTAAACGAGATTTGAAAGGGAGGAAAAAAATATTCATAAATATTTTTCTGTTTCTTATCAATCGCGACACAGTTCAGGATTTACCCGCGGCATAAAACTATTTCTTTGCATGACAAAATAATAATTTATGAATATAAAAAAAGCATACAGCCGATAAGATTATATCTCTCATCACGCGATTCTCAATAAGAAAAAGCGAGGTTTGTATAAAATTCAGAAAAATCTCGGCCAAGATTTTTTCACGCCGGTATCCGGCATGATATACCATTGTAAATTTGCCTCAGACACAATTTCAAAACAACTTGAATTATGGAACAGTTGAACAGACTTGAAATCCGAGGGAATGTCGGCATGGTCAACATTCTCAAGGTCGGAGAGACGCGGGTGGCGCATTTCTCCGTTGCGACGAACTTCGCCTACAAAGGAAGGAACGGTGAACCGGTCATAGAGACCACTTGGCACAACGTTACCGCTTGGGAAGGTGTCAAGGGCATTCCGTCTCTTGATGTCATCCAGAAGGGGTTCCCCGTCTATGTGACAGGCAGACTTCGGTCTCAGAAATACACATCCAGTGACGGTATCGAAAGAACAAGCATGGAAGTGATCGCCAACTCGGTAGAGACCATTGACGAGAACATATCAGCCCAATACATGAAGTAGCATCTAAACCGAGGTTATTTCCCGATGGCTTGATGTGGGGATGGAACGCAGGGAGGAACAGTCATCGGGATTTTTGCTTACTTGAAACAGTACTTCAAGTGAACATTGCACATGCGATTTATCTATTAAATAAAGACTTATTGGCTGTCAAATGAATTATTTTTTCAATAAATTGCAGAAAAATATTTGGAGATAACAAAATAATGATTACCTTTGCGTACACTTTCTGTCTAGCAGGCAAAGGCTGATTGGACGCCAAAGCGGAACTCCTTGGATTCAAGGCCGTGAGGCAGCAGGAATGCCAGGTGCGGAAGCGCATCTCCATCAGAACACCTTACCGCAAGCGGAAAGTTTATTTTTTCCCCGAGTATACCGGCATTAGCAATACATTGTGGCAGAAAATTAGAATCAGG
>DCMG01000024.1:7296-20641 GCA_002321335.1 Bacteroidales bacterium UBA1628
CCTGATTCTAATTTTCTGCCACTGTTCCCCGGCAGTTTATATTGTGTAAAAGTCACTTAGGCAAACTCAGTGACCGATCGTCTTATCTATGATTGTACATATCATCATAGTACCTGAGGTACTCCCCGCTTGTGACATTGTCCAGCCATTGTCCGTTGTCAAGATACCAACGCACCGTCTTCTCAATGCCTTCGGCAAACTGAAGGCTAGGCTCCCAGCCAAGTTCGTTCTTGAGTTTTGACGAATCAATGGCATAACGCATATCATGTCCCTTACGGTCGGTCACATAAGTGATGAGATCTTCATCCGAACCTTCAGGCCGTCCGAGCAAACGATCCACAGTCTTTATAAGAACCTTGATAAGATCTATGTTTTTCCATTCGTTGAAGCCACCGATGTTGTAAGTCTCAGCGATTTTCCCCTTGTGGAAAATCAAATCTATCGCCCTGGCGTGATCTTCCACATACAGCCAATCACGGACGTTCTCCCCTTTACCATATACCGGTAGCGGACGGCGCTGACGGATATTGTTGATAAACAAAGGAATCAATTTCTCCGGAAACTGGTAGGGACCATAGTTGTTCGAACAGTTCGTAACAATTGTCGGCATCCCGTAAGTGTCGTGATAAGCCCGGACAAAATGATCACTGGAAGCCTTGGCTGCCGAATATGGACTATGCGGCTGGTACTTACTCTCCTCGGTGAAAAATGTGTCTCCGAAAGGCCCTCCGCCACATTCATTGCCATCTGGATCACCCTCCGGCCTTGTCAATTCCAAAGCACCATAGACCTCATCAGTGGAGATATGGTAAAAACGCTTTCCTTCCCACCCTTGCGGTTCCCAAAATTCACGGGCAGCCTGAAGAAGGGTCAATGTGCCCAGCACATTTGTCTTTGCGAATATGAACGGATCCTTTATGGAGCGGTCAACGTGGCTCTCGGCGGCAAGGTGGATCACACCGTCAACAGCATTTTCAGAGATTACCTTGCGGACGGTTTCAAGGTCGCAGATGTCGGCCTTGACGAAAACGTAGTTCGGGCGATCCTCTATGTCTTTGAGATTGGCAAGATTGCCGGCATAAGTCAGTTTGTCAAGGTTGATGACCTGATAATCAGGATACTTGTTGACAAACAGTCTCACAACGTGGCTGCCGATAAAGCCGGCGCCACCGGTTATCAGTATCGATCGTTTGTGGTTCATACTCATTATTTCTGCATCTTTCCTTCGTAGAGGTCATCGTATGCGGCTCTTTTACGGAAAATGTCTATCGCCGTGTAGATTGACGACATCATGGACTGAGGATCCGCCTCGTCACGCCCGGCCATCTCATAGGCAGTGCCATGGTCCGGAGAAGTCCTGACAATCGGAAGTCCGGCAGTGAAGTTCACGCCGTCCTCGAACGCCAACGCCTTGAACGGAGCCAGTCCCTGATCATGGTACATGGCAAGGGTGGCGTCGAATTTAGCGTAATGCCCAAGTCCGAAGAAACCATCAGGAGAATACGGCCCGAACGCCATAAGACCCTCGGCGTTGGCAGCCTTCACTGCCGGCAGGATAATCTTCTCTTCCTCGTCGCCGAGCAGGCCTCCATCACCGCAGTGCGGGTTCAGCCCCAACACAGCGATCTTAGGCTCAACAATACCGAAATCCCTCTTCAGGGACGCGGTCATCAACCTGATTTTGTTCACAATCTTCTCCTGAGTGATCGAAGCAGGCACATCCTTTAAAGGAATATGACCGGTCACGACGCTGATTCTGAGTTGGTCGGAGACCATGAACATCAACACGTCATCCACTCCGAACTCCTTCTGGAGATATTCAGTGTGACCAGTGTTGCCGAAGCCCTCGGCCACCATGGCCTTCTTGTTGATCGGCGCAGTCACCAGCACGTCGATGTCTCCGTTCTTGATGTCCTCCACAGCGCACTCAAGTGACCTGATGGCCGATTTAGCCGATTCAGGAGTGGACTGTCCCGGCTCCACGAACACGTTGTCAGGCAGACAATTGACAATGTTGATCTTCTTAGGTTTGGCATCCTTGGCGCTTTGGATGACATAAGTGTCCATCTGGTCAAGGTTATGGATCAACTTGCGGTAGAATCCGAAAATCTTTGACGAGCCGTAGATCACCGGAGTGAACGAATCCAAAATCCTTGCGTCAGCCAATGACTTGATAATCACCTCATAACCGATACCGTTGCCGTCACCCTGAGTGATACCGACAATCGGCCGTTTGTTATTCTTTTCCATGCTGTTCTAAAATATTAAGTGGTCACAGCCGGTCGGAGACCGCCGTGAACATATTCATTCATAAATTTAATCAAAACCAGCGAGATTTCCTTCCGTGGCCGAGTCAAGCTCAAAGCCCTCATCCACCGGAAGAATTTTCCCGGCGGCGACAGCCCCGGCTCCGGCGGCGACGGCAAGCCTGTCGCAGCGTTCATTCTCAGGATGCCCGTTATGCCCTTTTAGCCAATGGAAAACCACCCTGTGCATCCGGCAGACATTCAGAAAGCGCATCCAAAGATCCGGATTCTTCACCTTTTTCCACCCTTTACGCTCCCAATTCAGAAGCCAACCTTCATTCACCGCCTTCACCACATAAGACGAGTCACTGTAAACCTCAACTTCAGCATTTTTCCACTTGATTGCCTCCAACCCCTTGATCACAGCCAGAAGTTCCATCCTATTGTTGGTCGTGCGGGCAAATCCCCCGCTCATCTCTTTCTCATGCCCGGCACACTTGAGCACAACGCCGTAGCCTCCCGGTCCCGGATTGCCGCTTGAAGCCCCGTCCGTGTAAAGAAATATCTTCGGTCTCGCTGAATTAGTCTCCATAAAGTACAAACTTACATAAAAATCCGCATTATTTACACCCGCTTGGGCAAGAATCGTTATTTTTTAAGGATTATTGAGTGCACAATGCAAGAAAGCAAGGATGATTTTGATAACGGAATATTTCTGATTAAATTTGTCAGTGGCGACACCACGATGGCTGGCAGAGCCGAATGGAGGAATATACCATGAATATACTTGTGACAGGAGCCAACGGCCAGCTGGGAACCGAACTCCGCAACGTGACGGCAGGAAGCCGGCACAACTACATATTCTCAGACGTGACCTCACTGCCGGGAGTCGAGACGCTCAATCTTGACATCACGGACTTTGACGCGCTCAGGATTGTCTGCGACTCGGAGAATGTCAATGCCATCGTGAACTGTGCGGCCTACACGAATGTGGACAAGGCCGAGGACGAGCCTTCTATGGCTATGCTGCTGAACTGCACCGCGGCCGGAAATCTGGCCAAAGTCGCAAGGGAAAGAGACGCGGCGTTGATCCACATTTCCACGGACTACGTCTTCCACGGGGATATTCCCAGGCCTTGCAAGGAGGATTGGCCCACCGACCCGCTTGGGGTCTATGGTTCCACCAAATTGGCTGGGGAGAAAGAGATCGAGAAATCCGGCTGCAAGAGCATAATCATCAGAACCGCCTGGTTATATTCACCTTACGGCAGAAATTTCGTAAAGACAATGCTTCGCCTGACAGAGGAGCGCGACTCACTCAAAGTCGTTTTTGACCAGTTCGGAACTCCCACATACGCCCATGACCTTGCCACACTGATCGCGGCAATAATCGATAACGACAGGCTTGGCGACACCGGAATATACCATTTCTCCAACGAGGGGGCCATCTCTTGGTACGATTTCGCCAAGGCGGTCAGCGAGACAGGCGGGACAATCTGCGACATACAGCCTTGTCACACCGAAGAATATCCTTCCAAAGCACAAAGGCCACGGTTTTCGGTGCTCGACAAAACAAAAGTAAAGGAGACTTTCGGAATCACAATCCCATACTGGAGGGATTCTCTTGTGGACTGCATCAAAAGAATCAATAAACACTGAATATAACCATGAAAGGAATTGTACTCGCCGGCGGAAGCGGCACACGTCTATACCCTATCACGAAGGGCGTCAGCAAGCAGATGCTGCCAGTCTATGACAAACCGATGGTCTATTACCCGATATCGGTTCTTATGACTGCCGGAATCAGGGATATTCTAGTCATCTCAACACCGTCTGACTTGCCTGGATTCCAAAGGCTTCTAGGCGACGGAAGTGATTTCGGAGTGAACTTTGAATATGCCGAACAACCTTCTCCTGACGGGCTTGCGCAGGCTTTCATAATAGGAAAGGAATTCATAGGAGACGACTGTGTCTGCCTGGTGCTGGGTGACAACATATTCCAAGGCACTGGTTTCGGCAATCAGTTGAGAGAGGCGGTCCGCACGGCAGAGGAGGAAGGCAAGGCCACCGTATTCGGCTACCAAGTCAGTGATCCTCAACGCTATGGAGTGGCCGAATTCGACAAGGACGGCAATTGTCTCAGCATCGAGGAGAAGCCGGCAGAGCCTAAGAGTGACTATGCGGTGACAGGACTGTACTTCTACCCGAATGATGTGGTGGAGATCGCCCATAGGATCAAGCCGTCGGCTAGAGGCGAGCTGGAGATAACGACTGTGAACCAAGAGTTTCTGGCGGCAGGAAAACTGAAGGTCCAGAAACTGGGACGTGGTTTCGCATGGTTGGACACGGGCACTCACGAATCCCTCGCCGAAGCCTCGACCTACATCGAGGTCATCGAAAAACGTCAGGGGCTCAAGGTCGCCTGTCTTGAGGAAATCGCCTACAGAAAGGGTTGGATCACAGCCGGAAGGCTCCGCGAGCTGGCCAAGCCAATGCTCAAGAACCAGTACGGCCAGTATTTGATCAAGATAGCGGAGGAATAAGGGCAACGGGACTCCGATGAATATAACTACGGAACTGACACCATGGACATCATCACAACCGAAATAGAAGGCGTCCTGATCATCGAGCCAAGGATATTCCTGGACAGCAGAGGGTATTTCTTCGAATCATTCAACCAAAGGGTGTTCGAGGAGAAGGTCGGGGCGTTGACATTCGTTCAGGACAATGAGAGCAAATCCTGCTACGGGGTCGTCAGAGGGTTGCACTTCCAGAAAGGCGAGCACGCCCAAAGCAAGCTGGTCAGGGTCGTGAAAGGCAAAGTGCTGGATGTGGCCGTGGATCTGAGGCCTGGCTCAAAGACTTTCGGCAAGCATGTGTCGGCCGAACTGTCAGAGGACAATCACAGGCAGTTTTTCATCCCGAGGGGATTCGCCCACGGATTCAGTGTCCTGAGCGACGAGGTGATCTTCCAGTACAAATGCGACAATTTCTATTGTCCAGAATCCGAGGGAGCGATCGCATGGGATGATCCGGATCTGGGGATTGACTGGAAGGTTCCTGTAGACAGAATCATCTTATCTGAAAAAGACAGAAAACATCCTAAACTGAGAGATTGCCGACCGGAAGACTTTCTGTAAGAGCCCGATGGTTTCTCCAACGGCTGCTTAATGTCAACTACGAGATTTTGCTGTAATCCTTGATATTGTACTTGTCCTTGCGGAGTTCCCGGGCAAGCAGTTCGTTCACAGGTAGTTCCAGTGTCTGGTCATGGGCAAGCACGTGCTCGGCATAACTTCTCGCGTCCGCAAGCAAAGCCCCGTCATGAGCCAAAGACGCGATGTTAAGTTCTATCGGAAGGCCGCTCTGCTGCGTTCCCTCCAGATCCCCCGGGCCACGCATCTTCATGTCCTCCTCGGCCAGATCAAAGCCGTTTTCCGTGGCGCACATCAGCTCCAGCCTTTTGCGAGACTCCTTGCTGACCTTGTTGCCGTGCATCAGGACGCAGTAGGACTTTTCGCACCCGCGTCCGACACGTCCTCGAAGCTGATGCAGTTGAGCAAGGCCGAACCGCTCGGCGCTCTCGATCACCATCACGGATGCATTAGGGACATCAACACCGACCTCGATCACGGTAGTGGACACAAGTATATTCGCTCTCCCCGCCGCGAAAGCGTCCATATTGAACTGCTTCACCTCGCTGGTCTGCTGGCCATGCACGATGGCAACTTTGTACGGCGGGAATGGGAATCTGGAGACAATGTCCTCATAGCCAGCCTCAAGATTCTGATAGTCAACCTTTTCGCTCTCGAATATCAAAGGATAGACAACAAACACCTGACGTCCTGCCGCAATCTCTTTCTTCATGAAATTGTAAAGCTGCGGGCGCTTGCCTTCGCCGATAAGCATGGTCTGGATAGGTTTTCTGCCTGGAGGCATCTCATCGATGACGGAGACATCCAAGTCCCCGTAGAATGTCATCGCCAATGTCCTAGGAATCGGAGTCGCAGTCATGACTAGCACATGAGGCGGCACACCGGAAGCCCCTTTGGCCCAAAGCCGAGACCTCTGATCGACCCCGAATCTGTGCTGCTCGTCAATGATGGCCAGCCCTAAATTCCTGAACACCACCGTGTCCTCAATCAACGCATGAGTACCGATGATGATTCCTACCGCTCCGTCAGCCAGACCCTCCAGAATCGGTCTTCTGGCCGCCTTTCCGGTCGAGCCGATCAGCAGTTCGCAACGGACTCCGGTCGGAGCCAGATATTTGGATATGTTGGTGTAGTGCTGCTGGGCAAGAACTTCGGTCGGAGCCATGATGCAGGCTTGGAACCCATTGCCGACAGCGATCAGGGCTGACAAGACGGCGACCATGGTCTTGCCTGAGCCGACATCTCCTTGAAGAAGGCGGTTCATCTGGTGACCGCTCATCATGTCCGAGCGGATTTCCTTTATCACACGCTTCTGCGCGCCGGTAAGCTCATAAGGCAAAGAATTATAGCAAGCGTTGAACGCTGCGCCGACCTTCGGCATTGGAATCCCGACCGCGGAACGGCTACGGACATATTTCTGCTTCAGCAAAGACAGCTGCAACAGGAAGAGTTCCTCCCATTTAAGGCGGTATCTGGCCTTCTCAAGAGCGTTCTGGTCTGACGGGAAATGGACATTCCTGATGGCGAACCTCAACGGAACAAGCCCTTTTTCTCTAAGAATATATTCGGGCAATGTCTCCTCCAAATCCCCGATCGCAAAGTCAATCGCCTCCGCAATCAGCCGGTTCATCACCTTTCCGGTCACTCCCCCGCCTCGGAGTTTGTCGGTCGAGTTATAGACCCCTGTCAAGACTCCGGAAAAGCCGCCTGTCCCCTGCGAAGGAGGATTGTCTATCTCCGGATGCACAATGTTGAACCGCCCGTTGAACTGGTTGGGTTTGCCGAAAAACAAGAAGACGGAGCCGGGTTTAAGCCGTTCCGATGTGTATTTGACTCCACGGAAGAAGACCAGTTCCATCATTCCGCTCTGATCCTTCACCATGACGCTCAATTTCTTGCCGGTCATCTGGACGCTGACCACCTGGGCAAGGATCTGGACATAGGCGCTTGTGGACTGGATGTCCGCTATCCTTTGGATTGAACTGCGGTCAATGTAGCGGAACGGGAATGTGTGCAGGAGGTCACCGACAGTCGCGACATTCAGTTCGCTGCGTAGAAGCGAAGCTCTCTTGGGACCCACTCCCGGCAGGTACTGCACATCTGTGTCCAACTTGTTCCTGATCATGACGCAAAATAGGCAAGAGTATCACTTTCTCTTCAGTGTCGCATTGAGCGAGACGACGTAGGAGCCTCCGAAATACCCGCTTGAGATCTCGGTGCGTATCGGATTCACACGTTCGGACCTTGGCTCAAACTCTCCGCCGTTCGCCTGACCGTCAATGTCATCGAAAGACATATAGAAGGAACTGACGCGAGGAGTGGTCAGAAACTTGGAATATTGCCCGTCCCGGTCCGTGTAGAGGGTGTCTGCACGATAAACGACATCGGTGCTGTAGTCAGCGATGACCCTTATCCCGGCGATGGGATCACCTTCAACATCGGTCACCTTGCCGATGACCCGATAGTTGGCTGCCGGCTCGTTGGATGATGTATTGAATTTGTTTTCAGGATTCTCATTCTCAACCATGCACGAGGATAAGAGCGGAACCGCCAGAAGAGGCAGCGCCAACGCCTTTACTAACATATTCATACCAACTTTCTTCATTTCAACCGCAAATCTACATACTAAATCCCGAAAATCAATTACCTTGCTTTGAGTAATGACGGTTTTCAGGTGCAAAAGATATGAAAAATTTCAAAACTACCGGCCAAATCAGAATCAAATCGCTTTTTGTTGCTATATTTGATGTGCCGAAAAGAAGCACATCGCAATGGTTTCAGAATTGATCGGGAAATATATCTGGCTCATCCAGACCCTCACCGGCTGCGGTGAGGGCGGTCTGACATTCAAGGAACTCGGCGAAAAATATTACCGACGGTTCGGCCTGGCATATTCAAGAAGGACATTCAACAACCACAGGCTCGCGGTGTCCGACCTTTTCGGAATAGACATTGACTGCGACAGGCGGACAAACTGTTATTTCATTCCGTACTGGGGCGATGTTATGAACAACGAGGAGAGCATCGGCTGGCTTGTCAACACATTCACGGTCAACAGTCTGCTTTCTCTTGGCAAGGAGCGCCTCTCTGGAAGGGTTAGTGTGGAGGAGATTCCTTCCGGCCAAAAGTACCTCACGGCGATAATGCAGGCGATGGAGGACGGAAAGGAGTTGGAGATCGTCTACGGGAAATACAGTTCCGATTCCCTTGAGACCCTTCATATTCAGCCGCTCGCAGTCAAAGAGCATGAGAAGAGGTGGTATCTGGTGGCGTTCTGCCATGAAAGGGCGGCCTCAGGAGGCTCCGAGGTCGGCAATGATGACATGAACGCATGGAGAGTCTATGGTCTCGACCGTATCTCTTCACTTCAAGTGACCGGCACTAGTTTCAAAATGCCAAGGAATTTCGATGTGGACGGGATATTCAGCCAAAGCTATGGAATATATTTTCCGAAAGCCGGGCAGAAGCCGGTGACTATCCGTTTCAAGGTGACAGACGAGGAGGCGCGATACCTTCGCGACCTGCCGATCCACCGTTCTCAAGAGGAGGAAGGCAAGGCGGTAGGAGGCGGAAGGATATTCAGAATCCGTGTAATTCCGAACAGAAACCTGACAATGGAGTTCTGCCGCCACGCCGGAAAATTGGAAGTCCTTGAGCCGGAAGCGGTAAGGCAGGAAGTCATGGAAGAACTTGAGAAAGCGTATAAACTATACTTATAATATTTATGATAAACAAAGGAAAGGCCGCCCTCGTGGCGGCGGCACTGATTGCAATGATGAGTTGTGCACAGAAAAACGGAACGGAGGCCGACAAAGGTTACATCGGCCCGTCCGACATCAAGGTCGAGGACGGAAGGATGACTCCCGAGGTCCTGTTGTCCCTGGGACGTCTGTCGGATCCTCAGCTGTCACCTGACGGGCGCTGGGTTCTCTATGGAGTAAGTTACACGTCAATCGAAGAGAACCGTTCGTGCAGGAATCTGTTTCTCGGTGAGGTGACCAGAAACGAAGACGGTTCGCTCTCCTTCGGGGACAAGATCCAATTGACGGCCGACGGCAAGAGCATAAGCAACGCCCGCTGGAGTCTGGACGGAAAGTCCATCTACTACCTCCAAGGCGGCCAGCTTTACAATGCGGCGGTCACGATCGCAGACGGTAAAGCCTCTCTCTCGGCAAGAAAACAGATCAGCAAGGTGGAAGCCGGAATCGGAGAGTTCACCCTCAGCCCTGACCAGTCGCAGGTTCTCTACACCAGCACGATTCCCGGAGCCGTGAAGACCCCTAAGGATTTCGACAAGAAGCTGGACAAGGCGCAGGCATACGTCACGGAAGACCTTATGTACCGTCACTGGGACCACTGGACGACCGAAAGGCCGCAGACCTATGTGGCTCCGCTCAGCGGAGAAATCACCGAAGGCAATTCAATGAATATCCTCGCCGAGGACGCCGGCAAATACGAACTGCCTCTTGAGCCGCTGAGCGGCATCGAGCAGCTTTGCTGGAGCCCTGACGGACGCCATGTGGCATATTCATGCAAAAAGGCAGGCACCGGCCGTGAATATGCTTTCTCTACGGACACGGAGATCTATATCTACAGCATCCTGACAGGCGAGACCGTCCGGATTCCGATGGCCGGTGGCTACGACACTGATCCGGTATGGAGTCCCGACGGGAAACAGATTGCATGGCTCAGCATGGAGCGCGACGGGTACGAGGCCGACAAGGTCAGACTCATGGTTGCCGACCTCGCAGACACCGAGGCTTCATCCGAAGGCCAGTCCGCGATTCCTCAGATAAATGGAATCCGTAACCTCACCGCCGACTTCAAGTACAACGCAGGTGGTATTGTCTGGGCGGACGACTCCAAGAGCATCTACTTCAACTCCCTGATCGAAGGGCTTCAGGCAATCTGCAACGTGACCGTGGCCGATGCCAGGATCAAGAGAATCACCCCTGACGACGCCTGGTACGATTTCAACTCTCCGTTCGCCATCGTTGACAGCACCCTGCTCGCCAGCTATTGCTCGATGGAATTCCCTACGGAACTTGTGGCGGTCAACGAGACCGACGGTTCGTTCAGCAGGATCACAGACGAGAACGGCGGGATCATCGGCCAACTGACAGCCTACGAGACACGCGAACGCTGGATCAAGACCACGGACGGAAAGAAGATGCTCACATGGGTTCTCTACCCTCCACAGTTCGACTCAACCAAGGTTTACCCAGCCATCGAAATATTCCTTGGCGGTCCTCAAGGCACTCTGAGTCAGGGTTGGAGCTACCGTTGGAACTACCGCCTGATGGCCAACCAGGGCTACATAGTAATCCTTCCTAACCGCAGAGGCACTACAGCATTCGGACAGGAATGGTGCGAGCAGATCAGCGGCGACTACGTCGGCCAGAACATGCAGGACTACCTCAGCGCCGCCAAGGAGCTCAAGGCTGAGCCTTATGTTGGCAAGCTCGCTGGCTGCGGAGCGTCCTACGGCGGATTCAGCGTCTATTACATGGCCGGAATCCATGGCAATGTCTATGACTGCTTCATCGCCCACGCCGGCATATTCGATGAAAAGTACATGTACTACGAGACCGAGGAGATGTGGTTCCCGAACTTCGACAACGGCGGGCTTTCTGAATATTCCTACACCGCCGGCGAGATGGGTCCGCGCGGCGACGGCAAGACTTTCGGCGGCATCCAGCAGGCTGGGTCTCCGTGGAGTTCCGCCGCCAAGGCCAAGCGCCACTATTCCAATTCTCCGGACGTGAATGTCACGAAATGGCACACTCCGATCCTCTGCATCCACGGAATGATGGACTACCGCATCCCTTACGACCAGGGCATGGCCGCGTTCAACGCCGCCCAGATGATGGGAGTGCCGTCCAAACTGATCGTGTTCCCGCAGGAGAACCACTGGATCCTCCAGCCGCAGAACGCCCTCTTCTGGCACCGCAGTTACTTCGACTGGCTTGATAAATGGTGTAAGCAGTAGTTATTCGATAATAATATTCACCTACTTAATATGGCAAAAACAATCACAATCATCGGAGCCGGCATGATGGGCTCCGCACTCGCTTTCCCGGCAAGAGAGAACGGGAACACTGTAAGGCTTGTCGGAACGCCTTTGGACAAGGACATCATCGATGCCTGCAAAGCAACAGGCAAACATACTAAATTCAATGTACCGTTCCCTGCCGGCGTTGAATATTTCCAATTCGAGGAATGGAAAGAGGCCGTCAAGGGATGCGACTTCATCATCGGAGGGGTCAGTTCATTCGGAGTTGACTGGTTCCTTGAGAACGTCCTTGCGGAACTCGATCCTTCGGTTCCGGTGCTGTCGGTCACCAAGGGTCTGATCAATCTTGAGGATGGGACACTGATCTCATACCCGGAGTACTGGAAACGCAGCCTTGCGAAAAAGGGAATCGACAGGCATATCTGCGCCATCGGCGGCCCGTGCACCAGTTATGAGCTTGTGGCACACGACCAGACCGAAGTCGCGTTCTGCGGCAAACAGCCGGAGGTTCTCAGAATGATGAAGGAAGCGATGAAGACTGATTACTATCATATCTCTCTTACCGATGATGTTGAAGGCCTTGAAAGCGCCGTGGCCCTCAAGAACGGCTACGCTCTTGCCGTGGCTATGACGATCGGACTGGTGAACAGAACCATGAACGACGGACTTCACTATAACAGTCAGGCCGGAGCCTTCTACCAGGCCGTCAAGGAGATGCGTTATCTGCTTGAGCTCCAAGGGGCGAGCCGCGACTGCGAGAACATCGGAATCGGAGACCTCTATGTGACCGTCTATGGCGGAAGGACCAGAAAGATCGGCATCCTGCTGGGTGAAGGCAAGACCTACGAGGAAGCCCTGAATATCCTTTCCGGTGTCACCCTCGAAAGCCTCGTGGTGTCACGCCGTGTCTTTGCGGCCATCTCCAAGCGTGCGGAAAAAGGTGAGGTCGATCTGACCAGATTCCCGATGCTATGCCACGTCGCCGATGTGCTTGACCGCGGCAAGGACGCCCAACTCCCATGGGAAAGTTTCACATTTGACAATCTCTAATCTGACAGAATTGTCATTTCAACCAAATCGCCGCCATCACGACTGTCAATGTGATGGCGGCGATTTTTTATATTGCATAGTGACTTAGAATGAAACGCTCAGTCCGGCAATCACAAGGCCTTGCATTCCTGCGCCGGCCTCGACAAAGCCGCGGAAGCGTTCCCCGCCGAACTGGACTCCTGCGAGCGTCACCTGAGCGCCGAAGAACGGATCGAACGAATGAGAATCCGTCTCCTCATCGTAATCATCGAGGAGCGTAACTCCGGCGGCGAGTTTCGAAAACATCGCCACATGCGGCTTCCTGAACCAGAAGGCCTTGGCCGCAGGCATGACCGCAAATCCGCTGTAGTCAGCGTTGCCGATCTTCTCGTTCTCCTTGTTCAGCTCATCGGCGGTTCCCCCGAACCAAGAGACTGCCGCCCCCACGGAAAAAGTCTTGTTAAGAACCCGGTAATATTCAAGATTGACAGACCCGTAAGACTGGAAGTTGTCAAACCTAGCGTAACCGGCGGTGAACGCCGTGGCGAACACCCCGCCGACCACATGGGCGAAATCCACAACAGTTACCCTGCCGTAGCCAAACGTTATCTCATTACGGGACTCTGGTGTCTGAGCCGACACCACCGGTACACAAACAAAAATCGCAACTGCGAAAGAGAGTAGGATTCTTTTCATAAGACGGATAATTGATTCGCATCCAACAAGATACGAGAATTAATCTCCAATTGTACCCCCGTTGGGAATCGAACCCAAATCGTCGGAACCGGAATCCGAAATTCTATCCATTAGACTACAGGGGCATCATTCTTGCGGTTTCACGCAATCAGATTACAAAAATAACAAATAAATGGCAAAACAAGAATTTTTGGCAAATCTTTCGC
>DCMG01000024.1:20736-22049 GCA_002321335.1 Bacteroidales bacterium UBA1628
ATATTCGGATAATCCAATAATAAATCTTATTTTTGCGTATTATGAAAAAGGCATACGTATTTCCCGGTCAGGGTTCCCAGTTCCCGGGTATGGCCAAAGCGCTGTACGACGGAAACGCCAAAGGCAAGGAATTGCTCGAGAAGGCGAATGACATACTCGGATTCAGAATCACTGACATAATGTTTGAGGGCACGCCGGATGACCTCAAGGCTACACGCGTGACACAACCGGCAATATTCCTGCACTCCGTCGTTCTGGCGAAGTGCTATGAAGGATTCAGGCCTGATATGGTCGCAGGGCATTCTCTTGGTGAATTTTCCGCACTCGCCGCCGCGGAAGCCATCAGTTTCGAGGATGCCCTTCGTCTTGTCTATATCCGCGCCACCCAGATGCAGCGCTGCTGCGAGAAGGCACCGGGGGCAATGGCGGCCATCGTCGGGCTTCCGGACGAGAAAGTTGAGGAGATCTGCGCCTCATGCGAAGGCCTTGTCATTCCTGCCAACTACAACTGCGGTGGACAAGTCGTGATCTCAGGCGAGAAGGCGGCTATCGAACAGGCTTGCGAAAAGGCAAAGGCTGAGGGTGCCAGAAGGGCGCTTCCTCTTGCTGTCAGCGGAGCCTTCCACTCCCCTCTCATGGAGCCGGCGCGCATCGAGCTCGGCAAGGCCATCGAAGAGACAAAGATCGTGGTGCCAATATGTCCGGTTTATCAGAACGTCTCAGCTCAGGCCGTAACCGACCCAGAGACCATCAAGAAGAATCTGCTCGCACAACTCACTTCTCCAGTGAAATGGACTCAGACAGTCAAGAATATGCTTGCAGACGGAGCCGACTACTTCATGGAGATCGGCCCGGGCACAGTCCTGCAGGGACTTGTCAAGAGGATTTCCGCCGGGACCGAGGGAATCACGATCGAAGGATTGACAACTATTTAAAAACATATTAACATAACGTTAACGATATGGCTAAAGAAAAGAAATTCATCACTTGTGATGGTAACACTGCCGTGGCGAACGTCGCTTATCTTTTCAGCGAGAACGCCTGCATCTATCCTATCACACCATCCTCTCCGATGGCAGAGAACATTGACGAATGGGCTGCCCACGGAAAAAAGAACCTCTGGGGCGAGACAGTAAGCGTCACAGAGTTGGAAAGCGAGGCCGGTGCCTCCGGAGCAGTGCACGGCTCCCTCCAGGCCGGTGTTCTTACCACGACCTACACAGCTTCACAGGGTCTTCTCCTTATGATCCCGAACATGTACAAGATCGCCGGAGAAATGCTCCCTGCCGTGTTCCACGTCTCAGCCCGCGCGC